>JAYEGG010000215.1:0-12530 GCA_034658995.1 Methanobacteriota archaeon
AAGGTCCCGGGCTATTCGTGATCATACCACTCGTGGACCGGATCGTGAGGGTTGACCTGCGTGTGAGGGAGCTTGATGTTCCAAAGCAGACCGTGATTAGCAGCGACAACGTGAGCCTTGATGTGGACGCTGTGATATACTTCAAGGTTACGGATTCGTGCAGGGCGATTGTGGAGGTTGAGGATTATGAGGCTGCAACAGCGCTCCTTGCCCAGACGACGCTTCGGGATGTGCTTGGTCAGAACGAGCTTGACAGCATCCTCTCTGAGAGGGACAGGCTCAATAAGACGGTGCAGGAGCTACTGGATGTTGCAACCGACCCCTGGGGTATGAAGGTTGTTGTGGTCACGATGAGGGATGTGGCTCTACCTGAAAACATGCTCAGAGCGATTGCAAGGCAGGCAGAGGCAGAACGGGAGCGGAGATCCAGAGTCATCCTTGCCGAGGCTGAATACCAGGCATCAGAGAGGATGAGTGAGGCTGCAGCAGTCTATGAGAAGACGCCTGTTGCGCTGAAGCTCAGGGAGTTTCAGACACTAACAGAGATTGCGAAGGAGAAGAACCTGATCGTGATCTCGAGTGGAGCATCGGGGGGCGATGGAGATATCGGTGCAACCGCTGGTCTCACCAAAGCCTTCACCGAACGGTAAACAAGAGAGATGGCAAAGACAACAAGACGCAGGGGAACACGCACAGGAAAGAAGAGCGCTATACAGGAGGAGCACGGCAAGCGGATCGGGATGAAGATCCTCCTCGTCTTAACCCTCCCGGTTCTTATATTCATCATCACCGGGATATCGGCAACGCTTGGATCCGCAGACCTCACAATATGGGATGCTTATTCTGCGATTCTTCACAAGATCTTCCCTGAGTACTTCTATACAACCTGGCTCTCCGATATCTGTGTCTGGCATCTGAGGCTCCCTCGCATCGCATGGGCTATTACAGCAGGCTTTGGTCTCGGCATATCAGGGGCTGCGATGCAGGCGATACTCAGAAATCCACTGGCAAGCCCATTCACGCTCGGGATCTCATCAGGTGCAGCATTTGGTGTCTCTCTTGCTATAGTCCTTAATCTTGGCTTTTTCGGAGGGATGTGGCTCATAATAGGGAATGCATTCATCTTTGCCATGCTCTGTTCCGGGCTCATCCTGGGACTCGCATCCATAAGAGGAGCGACATCCGAGATCATGATACTGTGCGGGATTGCGATGAACTACATCTTTGGTGCTGCAAGCAGTCTCTTCAAGTACTTTGCCTCCGACCAAGAACTGAGGGAGATGTCATTCTGGGGGATGGGCGATCTTGGCGCATTCTCATGGGAGGAGCTCAGGATTGTTATGGCATTGATTGCGATCGGCAGTTTCGTGCTTATGAGAAAAGCATGGGACCTCAACGTGATGACCGTTGGAGACGAGACCGCAAAGAGCCTTGGCGTGGAATCAAACCGGATCCGAGCGGTCGTGATGACCGCATCAAGCCTCCTGATCGCAGGAATCGTGGCATTCACAGGAATAATCGGATTCGTCGGACTGGTTGGTCCGCACATGGCACGCATGGTCATCGGTGCAGACCACAGATTCCTGCTTCCAGCATCAGGTCTCCTTGGTGGCGTGATCCTTCTCGGCGCTGACACCGTGGGAAGGACGATTTTAGCACCGATCATCCTTCCTGTCGGTTCTATGACATCGATGCTCGGGGTTCCGTTCTTCCTGTACCTGATACTGAAGAGGCGGAGAGAGTACTGGTGAGGTGACCCAATTAGATGGTGATGATAAAACTCGAAACGATCGATATCGTCTTCAGCTACGATGGACAGATAGGTCCGCCGGTTCTCGATGACGTGTCCATCCAGCTCGCCCCATCAAAGATACTTGGCATCGTTGGTCCGAATGGCTCCGGCAAATCCACCCTCTTGAAATGCATAGACAAGATCATAGAACCGGACCGTGGAAGCGTGCTTCTGGACCGAAGAGAGATCATGAAGATGGGCAGGATGGAGATAGCCAAGAAGATCGGCTATGTGCAGCAGACAATCTCCCGCGGCTTTCCGACATCCGTCTTTGACACCGTTATGATGGGCAGACGCCCGCACCTGAGCTGGCGGAGCGACGAGGAGGATGATGAGAAGATATGGGAGGTGCTGCGACTGCTCAATATCGAGGATCTGGCACTCAAGTACTTTGGCGAGCTCTCTGGCGGTCAACAGCAGAAAGTCCTGATCGCACGAGCGCTTGCACAGGAAGCAGAAGTGATCCTCTTCGATGAACCAACAAGCAACCTTGATGTACTGCGTCAGTTTGAGGTAATGGACATCATACGAGACCTCGTGAGAAAGAAACTGGTCTCTGCAATCATTGCGATCCATGACCTGAACCTCGCATCAAGGTACTCGGATAAGATAATCATGATGAAGAGAGGGAAGATTGTGAGCGCAGGCGAACCTTCTTATGTACTTACCGCAGATAACATCGCATCGGTTTATGGTGTCGAGGCTGTCATAAGAAAACAGTCCGAAGCACCATACATCATACCGCTCGGACCCATAAAGACAATGATGAGGAAATGATGGCTCTCTGATTTTACGGGCGTGATCAGATATCATGTGGAGTCTTTGGACGGATCCGGCGTTATGCAAAAAAACCTTAATCCGGGTCCATCTGTGAAATCTGTGGCTGATACATGTTTTTAGCTACAGATTAACACTGATTCCACGGATTTTACTTTTCCATGATACACGGAAAAATATATTGATAGCCTCACCCGAAGGGCGGTTTTTACTCGATTTTTTGTGAAAAAATCGTATAGCTGAATATGAATAGTGTGTAGTTCATCTGCTAATTTGTAATATGATACTTACCAAAAGTTTTAAGTACACAATGAATTAGTTATAATTCGTATGCCTGATGTAACCTACATTGTACGCATAATTGCACAGAGTAAAACTATATGGAGAAATATGTAATGGGAATGAATACAACATTGGCTGGAATAGCCATGACACTGCTTGTGCTCACGCTGACGCTGCCAGCGCAAGCATCAGACCACACGCTTAGCGTCTTTGGCAATGCGAACGAAGACGACACGGTAAACATGCAGGATGTGACTTATACAGAGCTCATAATCCTCGAATACCGCGACAAGACAGAACTCTCGGACGCCAAGTACGACGGCAAGATCAACATGCAGGATGTGACGCAGATCGAGCTTGTCATTCTGGGAAAGGAGAAGGAGATAACGGTTCTCGATTTTGACGATCGGGTCGTGACGGTACCACAGCCGATAGAGCGATTGATCACCAGAGCTCCTGACGATGCCAGACTGACAATCGCTCTCGGTGCGGGTGATAAAATCGTAGCATCGGAGGCTGCTGTCAAGTCCTGCCTCTGCCCCACAAATTGGGGTGAGTATACCGAAGGGTGTATGGACTGCTATTTCGAAATACTCGATGGAAGAATGCCCGACCTTCCCGAGACGAGCACGAGACATACCATAGACTATGAGTTGATGGCTTCTCTTTATCCGGATGTGATCTTTACAACCGGAGATGCCGATCTCTTTGAAAGCAAGGTAGGTTGCCCCTGTGTAACCTTCGGTTATGGTGTTAACGAATATGACTATGATGGTCTGTATGGGCGGATCGAACTCATAGGATATGTGTTAGGAACGAGGGATGAGGCAGATGATCTGATCGATTTCATCGAGTCCAAGGTCGATATGGTGAGATCTGTTACGGATGACATTGATGAGAGTGACAAGCCAACCGTCTATTTCGCACCCAGAGGCTGTTCCAAAGGTTTCTATGATCCAAAGGAGGGGCGTGATTTCACGCGTACCGTGTCGAGCTATGAGCCTCTGGATATAGCCGGCGGGATCAATGTAGCAGGAGATGAGCCGACCGGAAACCTCAATGTCGGAATCGAGCAGATCATCGATTGGGATCCTGCCTACATGTTCGTTGCCTGCAGCAATGCCGAGGACAAGGGTGCGATTGAGATGATCATGGACTCCGATGATCTGAAGACTGTTGGTGCCGTGCAGAACGACAAGGTCTGCAATTGCTTCTATCCGTATTGCAGAGGTAGACCTCCAGACAGAAGCCTCTTTAATATGATGTATATGGCTAAGCTGCTCCATCCGGATGAATTCGAGGATCTGGATCTGGAGGCAGAGGGTAACGAGATATTCAAGGCATTTCTTGGAGTCGATGATGTCTTTACACCGTACGCCGACTGGCTGGAATGGCCGCGGGAGTATCTGGATACGCAATAGAGAAGGTGCAACGTTTGCCGGGAGGAAATGTTCTCTCCTCCCGAATATTTATATATTTATTGAATAGAGGATATGAGGTACTGATATGACAGGAATAATAAATTGGAATGAATTATGGAAAGCGATGAGGTCCGGGCACCAGCGCAGAGGAGACCCTGGTGAAGATATGGGCAGCAGGTGGGACAAGCGAGCAAAGAAGTTCAATGAGTCTGTGATGCAGTATTCCGAGCGTACTGAAAGGCAGATAGTAAAGCTCGAATTAAAACCTGAGTACACGGTTCTGGACGTTGGCGCAGGAACAGGAAGACTAACAGTTCCTATTGCAAAGCAGGTGAAGTCTGTTACTGCGGTAGACCCGTCAAAGGGCATGCTTGCGTGTTTACAGGAGAATGTGGAGAGAGAAGGCATAACAAACGTAACATCCATCAACAAACGTTGGGAAGACATCGAGCTGGGTGTGGATATCGAACCGCATGATGTCGTCATCGCATGTCACTCGCTTGGTATGTTCGATATACAGGAAGCACTCAGAAAGATGGATGCCGCATCGAAGAGATACGTCTACATCATCAATTTTGCGGGCAGGTGGATGGGTAATGGGGGCGAAGAACTCCTGAAAGCAGTTTTCGGAGAAGAACATCGACCATGGCACTCATTAGATTATATTTTATTTTATAATATTCTGCACGACATGAATATCTATGCGAATGTTAACATCATGGACACGGTTTTTGAACAGCACTACGACAGCCCGGATGATGCTATGGATCAATGGAAGGAGATGCACGATATACCCGAAGAGAAGGGGGATGTGTTGAGAGAGCATCTGTCAAAAATCCTGGTGAAGGACAGCGAGACCGGAGCACTCTCCTTCAAGCGTGAATCAAAGAGCGCAACAATATGGTGGCAGAAAAATGAAACTACTGATATGCGGTAAAGGTGGCAGCGGAAAGAGCACAGTATCATCGTTGCTTGCGAAAGCGATTGCAGTTAAGGGTTTTGATGTTCTTGTGATAGACACTGATGAATCGAACTATGGATTGCATCGCCAGCTGGGCATGGAACTGCCTGCTGACTTCATGAACTTCTTTGGTGGCAAGAAGGAGATGATCAAGAGGCTGATGGAATTCTTCAAGAACGTAGATGTTGAAAAGATGGAGTCAGAAACGATAAACATCTTCGATAAGAGGTGGGGATTTAATGATCTTCCGGAAGAATACCTCACCGAAAAGGATGGAATAAGACTCCTTGCCATCGGAAAGATCCATGACTTTGGAGAGGGCTGTGCCTGCCCGATGGGTGCTCTTGCAAAGAACCTGCTCGACAATCTGGATGTAACCGAAAAGGAAGTTGTGATCGTTGATACCGATGCGGGAGTTGAGCATTTCGGCAGAGGCGTTGAACAGGGATGCGATGCCATCCTCGCGGTCGTTGATCCGTCTTACGAATCGCTCAAACTCGCTGGAAAGATTGACGGCATGGCAAAGAGCATCGGAAAGAAGATCTACTTCGTTCTCAACAAAGTTGACGATGATAACAGGGATATGATGCTCGAATCGCTGGATCAACTGAACGTCGTGGGGATGATTCCGGCAAACAGGGATATATCCGGAGCGGGTCTCGCAGGTGAAGAACTCAATCTCAATCTGCCAGAGATCAAGTCGCTTGCAGATGAGATCTTGAGGTGTGACTGAAATGGCAAACATCCCACTATTGATCGGAGCCATCATAGTGCTCATTCTCCTGGTGATGGCTGTGAAGATCACGAGGCAGTATGAGCGGGCTGTGGTATTCAGGTTCGGAAAGTTGCTCGGCGAGAAAGGTCCCGGGTTATTCGTGATCATACCCTTTGTGGACCGGATCGTGAGGGTTGACCTCCGTGTGAGGGAGCTTGATGTCCCAAAGCAGACCGTGATAAGCAGCGACAATGTCAGCCTTGATGTGGACGCTGTGATATACTTCAAGGTTACAGATTCGTGCAGGGCGATTGTTGAGGTCGAGGATTACGAGGCTGCAACAGCGCTCCTTGCCCAGACGACGCTCCGGGATGTTCTGGGTCAGAACGAGCTTGATAGTATCCTCTCTGAGAGGGTTCGGCTCAATGAGACGGTACAGGAGCTACTGGATGTTGCAACCGACCCGTGGGGTATGCAGGTCGTTGTGGTCACCATGAGGGATGTGGCGCTGCCTGAAAATATGCTGAGAGCGATTGCAAGGCAGGCAGAGGCAGAACGAGAAAAGAGGTCGAGGATTATCCTTGCTGAGGCTGAATACCAGGCTTCAGAGAGGATGAGTGAGGCTGCAGCATTCTATGAGAAAACACCTGTTGCGCTGAAGCTTCGGGAATTCCAGACAATGACCGAGATTGCGAAGGAGAAGAATCTGATCGTGATATCGAGCGGAGCGGCAGGAGAGATCGGTACAACCGCTGGTCTCACCAAAGCTATTACTGAGCGGTAAGATGAGAAGATGACAAAAGCAGTAAGACGCAGATCATCACGCAGTGGAAAGCTGAGCGCAACGCAGGAAGCATACAAGAAGTTCGTCTTCAGAAAGACGGCTTTTATGGGCACAATCTTGCTGTTGATCATACTCCTGACCGGTGTAATCATAACGCTTGGGCCGCTGGATATCACAGTCATGGATGCTTATTGCGCACTTCTTGATAAACTCTATCCCGATTGTTTCAATGTAGATGATCTTACGGAACAGGTTATATGGAACATACGGTTTCCCAGAATCATTGGGGGCGTTATGGCTGGCTTTGGTTTTGGTGTATGCGGGTGCGTGATGCAGGCAGTGCTAAAAAATCCACTGGCAAGCCCTTTCACGCTCGGGATCTCGGCAGGTGCGCAATTTGGAATCGCTGTTGCAGCAGTTCTCGGCATTTCCGTTATCGGGGGACCATATCTTCTCATCGGAAATGCCTTCGTATTCGCATTGCTATGTTCGGGTTTCATCATTGCACTGGCAACCGTTAAAGGGGCAACATCCGAGACCATGATACTTGCAGGGATTGCCGTTAACTATCTATTCACCGCAATGAGCCAGTTATTCAGGTACTTCGCCTCAGACGAGCAACTGCGGCTGATGACAAGCTGGGGAATGGGTGATCTTGCCGCTTTCACGTGGGAGAGATTCCCGCTCATACTCACAGTCTTTGTGATCTGCGTCCCTTTACTGATGCTGAAGGCGTGGGACTTAAACATCATGACGGCTGGAGACGAGACCGCAAAGAGCATCGGCGTGGATGCCAACAACGTCAGAACGTTCATCATGGTAATCTCAAGTCTGTTAGTGGCAACTGTTGTCTGTTTTACCGGAACCATCGGGTTTATCGGGCTGGTCGCACCGCATATGGCACGCATGATAATAGGTGGTGATCACAGATTTCTCATCCCTGCCTCCGGCATTCTCGGTGCATTCGTGTTAATCACGGCTGATGCCATCGGAATGAATATCATAGCGCCAACCATCATCCCCACCGGGATCATGACATCCATCATCGGGGTTCCGTTCTTCATGTACCTGATACTGAAAGGAAAGAGGCGGGAGTTCTGGACATGATGATAAAACTCCAGGCAAAGGATATCATGTTCAGCTACGATAGCGTGCCAATCCTCAAAAACGTGAGTTTTGAGATACCCCCCTCCAAGCTTGTTGCTATCGTGGGTCCGAATGGTTCTGGCAAATCCACGCTAATCAAATGCATAGACCGGATACTGACACCGCAAAGCGGCAGCATTCTCATCGACAGAAAGGAGGTAACCAGGATGAAGAGGATGGATGTTGCCAGAAACATTGCTTATGTGCCGCAGAATTCAATGCGCATCTTCCCGAACAATGTCGTTGATACGGTGCTCATGGGCAGGCGCCCGCATCTCGGATGGCTCAGCAGTGATGACGACGAGGAGAAGGTGTGGGATGTGCTGAGATTACTTGGAATTGAGGATCTTGGGATGAGCAATTTCAACGAACTGAGCGGTGGTCAGCAGCAGAAAGTGCTCCTTGCACGAGCGCTTGTCCAGGAAGCGGACGTTCTACTGCTTGATGAACCGACCAGCAACCTCGATATATGGCATCAACTCGATGTGATGAATATAATAAGAAATCTTGTGGATAAAAAAGTGATCACTGCCTTGATGGCGGTTCATGACCTGAACCTTGCATCACGATACTCGGACCGGATGATCATGATGAAAAGCGGTAGAATTGTTGCTGCCGGCGAGCCTTCTTATGTGTTGACCCCTGAGAATATAGAGTCGGTCTACAATGTCGAGGCAGCCGTGAGAAAACAATCAGAAACGCCCTATATCATACCGCTGAAGCAGGCACCTATAGGGAGAAAAGGATGAGATATTGAGATACGCGATTGAGACGCACGATCTAACAAAGAAGTTTGCATTGCAGAAGGGACTTACCGACTTTCTCCGGCATCCATTCGGAAAGGATGCGATGACCGCAGTTGTTGATGTGAACCTCAATGTCAAAAATGGCGAGTTGTTCGGTATTCTCGGACCAAATGGTGCTGGCAAGACCACGCTTATAAAGATGTTATGTACGCTGATCTCACCAACAGTTGGAACCGCTTATGTAAACGGGTATGACATCGCAAAGGATAGTGGGAAGGTCAGGGAATCGATTGGTTTCATCACCGCGGATGAGCGAAGTTTCTACTGGCGACTCACCGGGCGACAGAATCTCAAGTTCTTCGCCTCTCTTCATAATTTCTATTCCGGAGATGCGGAAGCGAGAATAGATAAGTTATTGAGCCTTGTTGGAATGGGGGAAAGGGCAGATGACAGGTTTCTCAGTTACTCTGCAGGAATGAAGCAACGGATGGCTATTGCACGTGGACTCTTAAACGATCCTGCGGTCATCTTCATGGATGAGCCGACGAGAGCACTGGATCCGGGCGCGGCACAGAATGTGAGAGAGTTTGTAAGAGACCGTATCGTGGGGGACGAGGGGAAGACCGTTTTTTTATCCACACACCACCTTCCCGAGGCAGAAGAGTTGTGCGACAGGATTGCGATCATCAATGATGGTAGAATAGTGGCAGTCGGGACGTTAAACGAACTGAAGAGCGCACTCGATAAACCAGACCCCGGATTGAATGATGTCTTCCTGCACTACACAGGCAAAAAGTTTGAGAGAGGGGCAGCACAAAAACACGTTTATCAGGGGCGTAGAAGGATGATGGGTGGCAGTAGACCGGGGGGGATGAGATTTTGATATACAAAAAAGCGTTTTCCTTCATACTAAGAGATCTGATACTTGCAACAAGCTACAAATTCGAGTTCTTCCTGAGATTCTTCTTCATGCTCTTCTCGATTCTGACCTTCTACTTCGTCTCCAAACTGGTCGGGGGTGCGGGAATGGCGCATCTTGAGCCGTACGGCGGGGACTATTTCTCCTTTGTGCTGATAGGCATAGCCTTTTCAGGGTATCTGATGACTGCGCTCAGGAGTTTTTCAGAGAGCATCCGGGGCGAGCAGATGATGGGCACACTGGAAGCGATGCTTGTTACCCCGACCGACACATCGGCAATAGTAACGTTGTCCTCTCTCTGGAGTTTTATCTTCATGTCTTTCAGGGTTCTGGTGTATCTGTTGATCGGCATTCTCCTGGGTGTGGATATGAGCAATGCAAATGTCCCGGCTGCTCTGCTAATCCTCGGTCTAACGATCATAAGCTTCGGCAGCATCGGCATACTCTCTGCAAGCTTCATCATGGTGCTCAAAAGAGGCGACCCGATCAACATGTTCTTTATAAGCACCTCCGAACTCTTTGGCGGAGTGCTATTCCCAATTTCCGTCTTGCCTGAGTGGCTCCAGACGGTCTCGCATCTTCTGCCGATCACATACTCACTCAGCGGGATGAGACATGCGCTCCTGCAAGGCTACTCGCTTTCAGCACTGGCTCCGGAGATAACCGCACTCATGGTCTTCTCGGCTGTGCTGGTGCCCCTGGGTTTACTCTCGTTCAGATACGCAGTCAACAGAGCGAAGATGGACGGGAGTCTTGTTCAATATTAGTTGATATGAATAGCAGGCGGGATCTCTGCTGGTTTGTGCTACGATGTTAATCGAAAGTTTTAAGTTGTGGAAAGAATAGTCATGATGTGTACGCGCGGTATGACATGTATCGTGCATATAGGCAGATAATGTAAAACCAACAGGAGATACGGTAAGCATGCGTGAACCTGGACATGAATGTCCATCCCATCGCCCACCACAACACTGGTTTCCACAGTACGAGTATGGATCTGGCTATCACGGATACATACTTCCTCTGACACGAGAAGACGAGCTTGAGATCCTGGAGAAGTGGAATGTAATAACGGAGAAGTGGAAGGCGATGATGGACAAAAAACTTGCGAGAATAGCCGATACGATCGGAAAATTGCAGAAATAAGCATGAAAGTGGATTGCGGCGTTTGTTTGGAGGAGTTTTTCCATTTCCTCCCTCGTTTAAATATCCGACGGTTTTGAAACGAGAGCATTCGATCGACAACCTATCAGCAGGGGCATAAACAGATAGCTCCGATCAGAAGTTACATCTGTGAGCTGGCAGCCATTGCAATCACATCCTCGATCAAAATTATTGATCTATGTTACAATACTGACCAAAAGTTTTAAGCATTGAATGGATTAGCTATAACTCACATGACCCATGTAACATGTATTGCACGTAGGATTCTACGAAATATAATTGTGAGGTAGTATATGATAAAATCAAATACAATACTGGCAGGAATAACCACAATCTTGATGCTACTGGCACTCCCCACGGCGGCATCAGATTACACACTTGGCGTCTTCGGAAACGCGAACGAGGATGACACTATAAACATGCAGGATGTGACATACACCGAACTGATCATCCTCGAATACAGGGACCAGACGGAGCTGTCAGACGCCAAGTACGACGGTAAGATCAACATGCAGGACGTGACCCAGATCGAGCTTACCATTCTTGGGAGAGAGTTGGAGCTCACCTTTGAAGCCCCCGCTGACCCGCTTTACACCGGACCCCCGGAAATCATAACCATCAACAAGCCAGTAGAGCGTATCGTTGTCCTGATGTCGCCTTCCACTGAGGTACTGCGATCAATCGGTGTGGGGGATAAGATCGTTGGTGTTGGCTCGCATATCAATGATGCGGATGTTCTCTTTCCGGAGTTAAGCCAGCTTCCATGCATAGGTACCTGGATGGGTCCGGGATTGGACCACGAAGCGATACTCAGTCTGGATCCTGATCTTTTCCTGGCATTTGTAAAAAGTCCTGCATATCTGGATGAGGAAAAACTCCCGGGCATTACAATTATTGGTATGAACCTGAGAAATCCTGAGGGATTTACGGAAAGAGTGAGACTACTGGGGTACCTCGTTGACAGGAAAGAAGAGGCTGATGATTACATCAACTGGCAAGAAGGTTGGACCGAGGAGATCAGATCCCGGACAGAGGCACTAACAGATGATGAAAAGCCACGAGTATTCCACTGGAGCTTCTTCCAGCCAGAAGGAGGTTACACGACCGTTCACGAAACCGGTAGAATTCATCAGATGTGCGATATAGCTGGTGGAAAAGACATAGCCAAGGGTCTGTCCGGCACCTGGCCCACAGTGGATGCCGAATGGGTAATAACGCAGAATCCTGATATAATCGTCGCACAATCATATAGTGCATACATCTCCAGCGGGTATGGTTCGGATGATCCCTCAGAGATGGCAGCAGCAAGAGAGGACATCCTGAATCGTCCCGTATTAGCTGAGGTCACCGCAGTTTCGACCGGGGATGTTTACATGATGGCGTTTCTGGACATCGCAACCGGTGGATCGGGCTGTCTGGTGGGCACTGCCTATATGGCAAAGTGGTTCCATCCGGAGCTCTTCGAGGATTTGAATCCACAGGCTGTTCATCAGGAGTACCTGACAGAATTCCAGGGACTGGACTATGATTTGGACGAGCATGGTGTGTTCGTATATCCGCCGTTAGAGGAAAGCTGATATGAATAAATAAAAAGGAGACGATAAATATGAAAACAAGTATATTGGCTGGAATAACCATTATGCTCCTGCTCGCACTGCCAGCCGCGGCATCAGACTACACGCTCGAGATCTTCGGAAACGCGAACGAGGACGACACCATAAACATGCAGGATGTGACATATACTGAGCTCATAATCCTCGAATACCGCGACAAGACAGAACTCTCGGACGCCAAGTACGACGGCAAGATCAACATGCAGGACG
>JAYEGG010000216.1:0-2997 GCA_034658995.1 Methanobacteriota archaeon
TGACACTTTTTATTATTTTCTGGGACGATTCGAAAAGCCGCAGAGAGCGCAGAGGGACGGGAGAGAGAAACAACAACCCATCTGCGATCCTCAGCGTCCTCTGCGGTTAATCTTTTTTTGCCATGATCCACTTATCCGGAAGAAATTAAAAAGTCTCTAATCTCTCTTTGTATGGTTGGGCTTAAACACATCTTTGACATCCTCCCCGCAATGAATTGCGAGGAATCCTTCCTGATTCATCGATCCGACTTTTGTCGGCATCTCCAGCAGGCTCTTCCCGCCAGCCCGGCGGTGTGTTGTGATGTTGATTGGTTATCTCAACAGCATCGGAAATATCCAATTTACAGCTACTTATGTGTTTTGGTCAACGGATGTGCGGGGTGCATTCATCCCCGCATTGAAAATGCGAGGATTTCTGCGTCCCCTGCGCCCCGTTCTTTAACCGCAAAGCATCAGCCTGATCAACTCAGCCCCGACCCGCACCCCGTACGACCCTTTCGCCGCGGACCGCTCGTCAAACGCCGGGACCGAGTCAGCCCCGTGCCCATATATCGCAAACGGCACAGGGTCCGCGGTATGCGTCCGAAGCGGTATCGGTGTTGGGTGATCCGGCAGAACCATGATCACGCAGTCTGAACACTGGTCAAGAACCCGTCCCACGACTTTTTCGTCGAAGCTCTCAATCGCGGTGACCTTCGCATCCGGATCTCCTGCGTGTCCCGCCTCATCAGGAGCCTCGACATGCACGTACACGAAATCATGATCCTCAAGCGTTTTCACAGCGTAATCCGCTTTCCCGGCGTAATTCGTGTCGAGATAGCCTGTTGCTCCCGGAACCTCGATCACGTCCATCCCTGCGTAGATGGCAAGTCCTTTCAGGAGGTCAACGGCTGAGATCATCGAGCCAGAGATTCCAAAAGTGTCCTTGAATGATGGGAAACTTGGCGCCTTTCCCTGCCCCCAGAGCCAGATGTGGGTTGCTGGATTCTTCCCGGCGCGGATCCGTTTTTCGTTGATGCGGTGCCCATCGAACACCCTCGCCGACCCGTGGATTAGGTCACAGAGCAACTCACAGTCCTCGCCCGTTGGCATCTGCGACTCCATCGGCTCGCCAAGCACATCATGTGGGGGCGTGCATGCCGCGGATGCGCCGATGCCGTCTGTCACCATCAGGTGGCGGTAACTGATCCCGGCGTGGAAACGGACGTGGTCCGTGGAGGGCGACTCATCGATTGAAGCGATCAATTCTGCCGCTTCCTCGCTTGTGATGTGTCCTGCACTGTAATCGGCGATCGCGCCGTCTGTTACTGTGATCAGGTTGCATCTGAACGCAATCTCGTCCTCTGTGAGCGTTATTCCCATGCTCGCCGCCTCAAGCGGACCTCTGCCGGTGTAGTACTTCTCGGGAGCGTAGCCGAGAATTGACATGTTCGCAATCTCGCTTCCCGCGGGCAGTCCATCCGGAACCGTCTTCGCAAGCCCGCATCTGCCGTGCTTTGCGATGTAATCCATATTCGGGATGTTTGCGTGTTCGAGAGGGGTCTTTCCGCCAAGTTCCGGGAGTGGGACATCTGCCATCCCGTCGCCGAGGAGAATTGCGTACTTCGTGCGGGTCATTACTATTATTATTCGTGGGGGTTCGTCTTAATGGTCTCTCCATGCAGGTCCGGCGGCAGGACGAGGGTAGCCTCAGGTGGGGGTTGGGTGGTATGGGGCGCTCACATCTGGCAGTTCCGCCTCATGCGACCCCACACCGTCCGGGCACTCCCGGGATTTTGCAGTCTGCGGCTGGAGCGATCAGTCTGTGGGTGGGGTAGCAATCGGAATCGGATTGCCCCGCAATTCTATTTTGCTGGGGAGGGGCGCCGCTGCTCACTCCATCTCATCAATCATCCTTGCCAGCCGATCACAGCTTACCCCCTGCTTCGCCTCGCTGCAGACCTTGATCTTGTCGAGAAGAGCGCAGAGGTGATCTTGATCGAGATCGTAGCCAAGCCGCTCTGTCACGAACTTAAGCGCCTTCTTTCCGGTGTGCTTGCCAAGAATATAGTTTCTGCCACCACCCACAAGTTCCGGCGAAAAGACCTCGTAGGTACTGGTGTTCTCAAGCATCGCTGCGATATGGATCCCGGATTCGTGGCAGAACGCATTTTCACCGACGATCGGCTTGGTTTTCGCAACTCTGACTCCTGAATACTCCCCCACCATCTTTGAGAGCGACAGGAGGTGCGAGAGATCATATTTATCGATTCCGTACTGGATCAGAAGCCCGACAAGCAACTCCTCAAGCGGCGTGTTCCCAACCCTCTCGCCAATCCCGTTAACCGTGGCATGAAGCTGTGTTGCCCCGGTCTCCGCAGCAACGATCGTGTTTGCGGTCGCCATCCCGAGGTCATTGTGGCAGTGTATGCAGAGCGGTGTGTTTGTCGCCTTCTTGATCTCTTTTATCATGAAATACGTGGTACTCGGATCAAGAATCCCTACCGTGTCTGCGATGCTCAAATAATCCGCGTTGTGCGCCTCGGCGATCCGGTACACACGTTTCAGCACATCCATATCTGTACGGGTCGCATCCTCGGCAGCAAACCGGACCATAAGCCCGTGATCCTTCGCATAGTCCACGACATCAATTGCGCAGTCGGTAGCCTCATCGATCGTCATGTGATGCTTGTAGCGCAGATGGATATCAGACGTTGCGATGAAAACGCTCACGATATCAACATTCGCATCCAGCGCGGCATCAACATCCGATGTCTTTGCGCGGGCAAGGCAACATATCCTTGCATTGAGTCCGAGCTTTGTGATATTGCGTATGGTTGTGAGTTCTTCTTTTGACACAACCGGAAACCCCGCCTCGATGATCTCAACACCAACATCATCCAGTTTCCGTGCGATATCGATCTTCTCCTGCTCGGTAAATGCAATCCCGGCAGCCTGTTCGCCGTCCCGCAGTGTCACATCGCAGATCTCAATGTCTTTTGGCTTTAACTTGATGAA
>JAYEGG010000217.1:0-2989 GCA_034658995.1 Methanobacteriota archaeon
TATGGCGTTCTATCTATTTCGTTCAATGAAGGATCACGCAGGGTGACTGATTCATCTTCGTTATCCAGCCATTGTTCTGCATGGGTATAAACGAAATATCCGTTTGCAGGTATTGTTCCGCGCAGTGTGACAGTTACGGTTTTTCCGTGCATTGTTGATAACTTCCAGCCATCCAGATTAACATCGCTTGTTGTGGGATTATAGAGTTCGACCCATTCATTTCCCTCATCGATTCCGTAGGGATTCTGCTCGATCTCATTAATGATGATGTGGGCGGATAGGTCGCTTTCGTCAGATCGGTTAAACATGTTGAATACATCCCCCCATAACCACCCGCGTACGGAGCATCAGATCTCTCAACCCAGTCCCCTGCCTGAACGACAGCAGGGCATGAAATGGATAAAAATAACACAATGAGTATAAGCAGATGCAAGCACATTCTCCCCATACACAGACAATCACACAGGTGTCACATAAACATTTGGATCGGTGTTAATAGCTGCACAGATTGCGGCGGATATCACTTTTAGACACCGATTTATACTTGGCACTGGCATAAACTGCGCTTTTTTTAATTGGCAGAATCGAACCGATATTACCTACAAACAAGGACTTGAGTCTTTATCGCCCCCTGTTTCAGAGGTTTGAAAAATCTCAACCTGTGGGGGTGAAGTATCCACAGATACACCGATTCTGGCTTTTTATTATAGTATCCGGTCTCTGATTTGCCACATCGTAAAATCGTGCGGCAGGTACCATTCTCCGGACTGACCAGAAGAAATTAACTGATTCTGATGGATTCTGCGGTTTCCAACCTTTGCGCCCTTGCGCCATAGCGTCTTTGCGTTCCTCTGATTTAACGCAAAGTCGCAAAGTCGCAGAGACGCAAAGACGGAGGAGTGACGCCCGCGATTGCTACAACGTGAGGGCGGGCTACTGCTATCGACCACAGAAAACGTTAGAACCAGGAAATTAAAAAGTCTCGGCTGAAGTGTGGGGGTGTCTTTAATACAACTACGCTCAAGAGCTTAATCTGTAGAATGAGAATTTGGGTGATCGATAATGACGGAAGAACGCGGTTCTGATGCGAAAGTTGTTGGCGGCGCTGGAATAACTGCCGGTGGAGATGTAGAGATTGGTAATGTGTCTGGTCAGGTTGCGATAGGTAAACACATCACACAGATCCAATCCATATCAACGACCGACATGGAAGATCTTAAGAAAAACCTCCGCGATTTTCAGAAGGGGCTTGCTAATCTCAGCCTTCCCTCTGATGATCAAAACATCGTTATCGGCGACATAAGCGCCGCCATCAAAGAAGCCGATAAAGGTGATCCTGAGTTGTCAACGATTAAGATGAGGTTCAAAAGCATCATTGACACGGTTAAGGGTGCTGGCAGGACTATAAAGGATATTTCAGAGCTTTATGAGCCGGCTAAAAAGATAGTGACCCTGTTAGGGCTTGGATTGGCTTTACTTTGAAACTGTACCGGAATCTGATTACTATGGGCAATCAACCTTTTGATAGTACGAACGTAAAAGGCGGCACTGGCATAACCGCAGGTGGCGGTGTTTTCATGGGGGATGTCACAGGTCGGCTTGCTATCGGAAAGTACATCAATCAGATACAGCTAACCGCTGAAAAACTGTCTGATGGAGAAGTAATCAAGCTGATAGAGCACCTGAATCAAAAAAGAGAAGAATCAGTCAACAAAGAAATTTTAGACAGCTATTCTCCTTCAGCACTTCCGGATTATCCGCCTCGACTCAAGGGGTTCGTTGTTGAAAACCGATTGGATGATCTGAATTGCGCTCTGATCTATCTCCAGGATCACCGCATTCGACTGGTCAGTGGTGTTGGTGGTGTGGGTAAGACAACGCTTGCTCGTGCTCTTATCGAAACAAGACCAGCCAATGTTCCACTGCCTTTCTGGTTTGATTGCAGCATGAACATGGATGTCACATTAGGATATGTCCTTGAAAAACTGGCAAGTTACATGAATGCACCATATATTGCAGATTTCAAAACGGAAGGGAGAGAGGCAAGACAGGATGACATAGACCGACTAACAGATGAATTACAGAAACGAGAGCCTGTCTGGCTGGTTTTTGATAATCTGGAGACCATACTGGATGATCGGCATTTCCATGATCCTGGGATGGGTTTATTGTTCACATCCCTGCGCAACAGCACCCATCAGGCAAAGATTATCGTGACGAGCCGGACGTTGCCCATATTGAAGGATGGAGAAAGCCTGATTGATACAATAGAGGATGAAAAACAGGAACTCACTGGTTTAGAGATAGAATTTGCAATCGATTACCTGATGAAAAATGGACTTGGCGAAATAGAGTACAAAGAATTGGAAGAGATGGCAGGAAGTGTGGATGGACACCCATTAGCACTCAAGCTTCTGGTAGGGGTGGTTAAAAAATTCGGTGTATCAGATACGCTGAACGACCTCAGTAAATATCAGAGACGCAAGGAGGATGTGATCAAAAAGACAAGGAGGTTGTTTGATAGGCTGGCTGGTGATGAGAAGGAATTATTGGAACGTGTATCGGTCTTACGCCGACCTGCACCCATGAGTGCGATTGAGGTGATGTTCACTGATGGGACATACGAAGATGCCGTGGATAAACTCATCGACAAGTCGCTTCTGGAAACCGATCATGAAGGCAAGTACTGGCTGCATCCTCTGGTCAGGGAGTTTTCATACGATGATCTGGAGAATGAGATCGGAGTCCACAAACTTGCCTGCCAATACTATCTCTCCCTCCCCCTCCCGGAAAACCGGACGAACAAGGATGACGTGCAGCCACTGATTGAGGCGCACCATCATGCCTGCATGGCAGAAGAGTATGATAGGGCTGTGGGCATCATCTCTGACCATCGCCTGTATGAAGACCTTGACATGTGGGGCAACTACCGGATACTTGTTGAGCTGTGCGCGGGTGTGCTGCCAAAAGACCATTTTAGAGACGAACC
>JAYEGG010000218.1:0-12469 GCA_034658995.1 Methanobacteriota archaeon
CGTTAAATCGAGAACGAGAAAGAACTTAAGATCGCAGTTTATGCCGTGTGCCCGAGTATTACTCAGGTCTCTCAAAATCAAAAATTTAATATGTGTCCGAGTTAACCATTGTATGGTGATTCGCATGTCTGGAACAGTAGCAGAAAAGATAATCAACGGGCATATTGTAGAGGGTAAACAGGCTCGGGGGGAAGAGGTTGCTCTGAAGATTGATCAGACACTTACCCAGGATGCAACAGGCACTATGGCTTACCTACAGTTCGAAGCCATTGGCATACCGCGGGTGAGAGCCGAGCTGAGCGTTAGTTATGTTGACCATAACACACTGCAAACAGACTTTAAAAATTCTGATGACCATAGATATCTGCAATCCATAGCCCGGAGATATGGTTTGGTGTTCTCTCGCCCTGGCAATGGTATATGTCATCAACTCCATTTGGAACGGTTTGCTTGTCCCGGTAAGACACTGATTGGCTCGGATAGCCATACACCTACGGCGGGGGGTATAGGTGCATTTGCAATAGGGGCGGGCGGTCTGGATGTGGCAGTTGCCATGGCTGGGATGCCGTACAGGATAAAATATCCGGATATTGTTGGTGTAAGGCTCACGGGAAAACTTCAGGACTGGGTCTCGGCAAAAGACGTTATACTGGAGGTTCTTCGCAGGATGGATGTTAAAGGTGGTGTGGGCAAGGTACTTGAGTACTTTGGTCCTGGAGTTAAGACTCTTAGCGTGCCTGAAAGGGCAACAATAACCAATATGGGCACAGAAACAGGAGCAACAACAAGCGTATTTCCAAGTGACCAGGAGACAAAAGCGTTCATGGAGGCACAGGGGCGTGGCGAGCAATGGATTTCCCTTGAAGCTGATGCGGATGCGGAATACGATGAAGTCATAGAACTCAACTTAAGCGAAGTAGAGCCACTGGCAGCTCTTCCTCATAGTCCTGGAAAGGTCAAGCTGGTGCGTGAGATTGCAGGGATGGAAGTTCAACAAGTGGCGATTGGTTCCTGTACTAACTCCTCTCTACGCGACCTTAAAATCGCAGCAAATATGCTGAAGGGGCATACCGCCGCAGATAGCCTGCATCTCACTATAAATCCGGGTTCACGGCAAGTGGTGGAGCACCTCATTGAAAGTGGCGAGATGCGTTATCTCATAGCAGCGGGTGCAAGAATCCTTGAGAATGCTTGCGGTCCGTGCATAGGTATGGGCGCCGCACCGTCGTCTCAGGCGATATCCGTACGGACATTCAACAGGAACTTTGAGGGCAGGAGTGGAACAAAGGATGCGCAGGTATTCCTTGTGAGCCCGGAAGTAGCAGCAGCCACTGCAATCAAAGGCGTTCTCACAGATCCAAGAGATTTAGGTGATTATCCAACGATAGAGATGCCTACGCGCTTTATCATCAATGACAACATGTTCATACGTCCGCGTCCATCGGATGAGTCTGCCAGGGTTACGATTGTACGGGGACCAAACATCAAGCCACTGCCTGATTTCACGCCACTGCCCGGGACTCTGGAGGGCGAAGTGCTTCTCAAGGTTGTTGATAATATCACCACAGACGATATAATGCCCGCGGGCGCAAGAATCCTGCCATTAAGGAGCAATATACCTGAGATCTCGAAGTATGTTTTTGAGGCGATTGACCCGGAGTTCCCCCCGCGAGCTTTGGAGCGTGGCGGTGGATTCATAATAGGTGGCGAGAACTATGGTCAGGGGTCGAGCAGAGAGCATGCTGCACTTGCTCCTAAGTATTTGGGCGTTAAGGCAGTCATTGTCAAGTCTTTCGCACGCATACATTTAGCAAACTTGATAAACTTCGGGATAGTGCCTCTGACATTTAAAGAGCCGAAAGATTACGATTCGATAGATATGGGTGACAAGTTAGAGGTGGTTATAGGTGATTTGCGGGGCGATGTCAGACTCAGAAACCGGACAAAAGATACTGTGATAGAACTTACACACTCGCTTTCACAACTGGATGCTGAGATATTGAAGATCGGGGGTAAATTGCCCTGGGTGAAGGTGAGGGTTGGAAATTAACAGGAAATGATGGATAGGTGATATAATTATGGCACAACGAGGTATAAGAGAATATGATGCCAAGCGGATCTTGGCTAAACATATGAAGAGGTTATCCAAGGGAACGTTCAAATACCGTGGCAGAGTCGTTCTGGTCACACCGGATATGAGCATAGAAGCGGCAGCGAAGAAGAAGCATTGGGTGAAGACAGAAAAACTGACTGTGAAGCCCGATCAACTGTTCGGAAAGAGGGGTAAGCACGGGCTCTTACTGGTGAATGCCACTTATGATGAGGCAAAGAGCTGGTTAGAAGAGAAGATGAATAGCACTGTTGAGGTGGGCAAAGTCCGGGGTAAACTGACGCACTTCCTTGTTCAGCCTTATGTGGAGCTTGATAAAGAGTATTACCTGGCTTTCGCCGGACATCAGGAGGGCGATTATATCCATTTCTCTGCGAATGGCGGCGTGGACATAGAGGCAAATTGGGACATGGTCACAAACGTCGATGTGCCCATAGATGCAAAGATCAAAGATGTAGATCTCACACCTATTTTGGATGGTGTCAGCAATGATGATAGGGCTGCATTCAGAGACCTCATAATCGCGTTATTCCGGTTTTATCGCAGATTGCAATTCGGGTTTCTGGAGTTTAATCCATTCACGCATAAGAACGGCGAGTTCTTTCCGGTGGATACGGTGGCTCGACTGGACGATACGGCTCATTTCCTCTGTCAAGAGAACTGGAAAGACGTAGAGTTTCCCGCACCTTTTGGTCGTGAATTACGGCATGAGGAACAGTATATATCGGATCTGGACGAGAAGAGCGGGTCATCACTGAAACTTACCGTACTGAATCCCCGGGGTAGGGTGTGGACGATGGTTGCGGGAGGTGGAGCAAGCGTGATATATGCAGACACCGTGGTAGACCTTGGGTTTGGAGATGAATTGGCAACCTACGGAGAATATAGTGGTAATCCTACTACGGAAGAGACCTACGGCTATGCAAAGACACTGTTTGATTTGATGATCCGGGAGAAGGTGGGGGGCTGCAAGGTCTTCATCATAGGCGGTGGAATAGCGAACTTCACTGATGTGGCAATGACCTTTGATGGCATAATACAGGCGCTTGATGACTACGCAGAACAGATAAAAGAACATGATATAAAGATCTTTATACGTCGTGGCGGGCCAAACTACAAGGCAGGTCTTGCGAAGATTCGTGAGGCTGGGAAACGGTTAGACCTGGATATGGAGGTTCATGGGCCTGACATGCACATGACAAAAGTGGTTAGTATTGCACTTAAGAATCTTGAGGGCGGGAGGTAAGAAAAATGACAAAACCAGATCATGTATTGTTTGATAAGGATACAACAGCAATTATATTCGGTAACCAGCAAGCAGCAGTTCAGCGGATGCTTCATTTTGACTATCTAGCCGGCAGAGATAAGCCATCTGTGGCTGCTATTGTCAACCCCAGTGGTGGACGCAAAGGGCTTATGAAAGTGTTCTATGGCAAAGACGAGATATTGCTGCCTACGTACAACAAGCTTAAGGCAGCAGTTAAGAACCATCCTGATGCAGACGTAGTCATAAATTTTGCGTCCTTTCGTTCGGCGTACGACGTTTCTGTTGAGGCTTTAAACTACCCTTCTATTAAGACCGTGGCAATCATTGCTGAGGGCATACCCGAACGGCAGACAAGACAACTCATCGCTTTAAGGAAGAAACTGGGTAAGTGGATCATCGGTCCGGCAACGGTAGGTGGCTTTGTGGCGGGCGGCTTTAAAATAGGCAATGCCGGCGGTGCTTTGTCAAACCTCTTAATGTCTAAGCTTTACCGGTCCGGAAGCGTGGGGTTCGTGTCAAAGTCAGGCGGCATGTTAAACGAGATGGCAAATATTATCGCCCTGAATTCGGACGGTGTCTATGAGGGCATAGCCATAGGCGGCGATAAATATCCGGGTTCTACTCTTGTTGAGCACTTGCAGCGATACGAAGCGAATCCGGAGATACAGATGATGGTAGTTCTTGGAGAGGTTGGCGGTGACGATGAGTATGAGATAGTAGATGCAATAAAGGACGGCAGACTCAAGAAGCCCCTGGTAGCGTGGGTTACCGGCACGTGCGCGAAAGTGTTCCCAAGCGAGGTTCAGTTCGGACATGCAGGAGCAATGGCACGGGGTGAAGCTGAGACGGCAGACGCAAAGAACAGAGCACTCAAAGAAGCTGGTGCATACGTCCCCGACTCATACAATGACTTCGATAAACTTATAGGCAAGGTGTATGCGGATCTAAAGGCAAAAGGAATCATAGAAGAGAAGGAAGAGGTGGCACCGCGAGAAATACCCGTTGATTATGATCCCGGGACTATGAGAAGGACCACCAACATTATCAGCACAATCACAGACGACCGGGGCGATGAACTTCTCTATGCGGGCATCCCGATAAGTGATGTTATCAGGGACGGGTACAGCGTGGGCGATGTCATATCCCTGTTGTGGTTTAAGAAGCGATTGCCAAAGTATGTGACAGAGTTCCTGGAACTCACACTCATGCTAACCGCAGACCATGGTCCATGTGTAAGTGGGGCGCACAATACCATTGTGACAGCCATGGCAGGCAAGGACATAACGGCATCAGTGGCAGCAGGAGTACTAACAATAGGGCCGCGATTTGGGGGTGCAATAGACGGTGCTGCCAGATACTTTAAGGATGCTCTGGAGCGGGGTCTCACGCCAAGACAGTTCGTGGACGAAATGAAAGCCAAGAACATAAATATACCCGGGATCGGGCACAGGGTGAAGAGCGTGCATAACCCGGACATGCGTGTGAATCTGCTTGAAGAATGGGCTTTCGCCAATCTACCAAAGCATAAGCTGCTGGACTTTGCTCTTGAGGTAGAGAAGATAACAACAGCCAAGAAGAACAATCTAATCTTGAATGTGGATGGGTGTATAGGCATAGTGTTCGTTGACATCATGCACTCTACCGGGATCTATTCAGAGGCTGAAATAGACGAGATAATAGACAGCGGCACACTCAATGGTCTATTCGTATTAGGGCGGACAATCGGTATGGTCGGACACTTCCTGGACCAGAAACGGCTGCATTCCGGATTATACCGGCATCCATGGGACGAGGTCCTATATATGTTGCCGAGCGAGACAGAAGTTTTGGAATATTCAGAAACCAGAAAGAAGAGGTGAACAGAAAAGATGACAGATAAGATCCGGATGAAGACTCCATTAGTTGAGATGGATGGAGACGAGATGACAAGGGTAATGTGGGCTATGGTAAAGGATAAGCTCCTGCTTCCTTATATAGACCTCAAAACCGAGTACTATGACTTATCAATAGAAAAGCGGGACGAGACAGATGACCAGGTAACCATAGATGCGGCAGAGGCGATAAAGAAGTATAAAGTGGGTGTTAAGTGCGCTACAATAACGCCAAACGCGGCACGGGTCACGGAATACAACTTAAAAGAGCAATGGAAGAGTCCTAATGGCACAATCAGAGCTATGCTGGACGGTACTATCTTTAGAACGCCAATAATGGTTGCGAATATACAACCTGCGGTAAGAAACTGGACAAAACCAATCATCCTGGGCAGGCACGCATACGGCGATGTATACAAGAACGTTGAGTACAAGATCGATGGTCCCTGCAAAGCTGAGCTTGTGGTCACGAATGAGAATGGGGAAGACGTTAGACGCACGATACATGAGTTCAATGCACCAGGTATCTTGCAGGGCGTACATAACCTTGACGCATCAATAACTAGCTTTGCCGAAGCTTGTTTCTCTTACGCACTGGACCAGAAAGTAGACTTATGGTTCGCCACGAAAGACACCATATCCAAGACTTATGACAGCAATTTCATGGAGATATTCGAGAAGCTATATGAAGAAGAGTACAAGGATAAGTTTGAGGCGGCAGGGATAACGTACTTTTATACGCTAATCGATGATGCGGTAGCAAGAATAATGAGGGTGGATGGTGGCATGCTATGGGCGCTGAAGAACTACGATGGCGATGTGATGTCTGACATGCTTGCGGCAGCATTCGGGAGTTTAGCTATGATGACTTCGGTCTTAGTATCGCCTCACGGCTACTTCGAGTATGAAGCGGCACACGGCACGGTGCAGAAGCACTACTACAAACATCTTAGTGGCGAGAAGACCTCCACCAACTCAGTCGCACTGATATTTGCATGGAGTGGTGCGCTCCGGAAGCGCGGCGAACTTGACGGCACACCCGAACTAGGCGCATTTGCAGACAAACTGGATGCTGCTACCTTAGGGACAATAGAAGACGGGATAATGACTGGCGACTTAGCGAAACTGGCAGAACCGCCTGCAAAAAAGACGGTGAACACGGAAGAGTTCCTGGACGAGGTAGCACGGCGACTTGAGATATAGGTTACAAAATGCTTGAGCCGGATGCGATGAAAGTCGCACGTACGGTTCTTAGGCGAGATCGGAATGGTCCTGCGGGATCAGTACGGCATACCTGATGCCAAACCGGTCACAAACAAAAGGATCATGCATACGATCAGGGACCCAGGGTCTGGCACCAAATTTCCCGGGGGGCATGGCGCAACCTCATCGTTAAAGCGCTTGGACTGCGCACACATCCTGGTGAGAACAAAAAGGACGTTCATAACAAACGTGCGCTGCAACTGACCAGGTACGTCGAAAAGTATTTCATGCTCAATATGATCGTAGATGGCGAGGAACTACGCGATTCTGAATAGGACTGATAAACCACCTGACTCAAGTCACGGGACCCGGACGATTCTTCTTGTGGATATGGATGGCTTCTTCTCATCAATCGAGATGGTCGAGCATCCTGAACTTGTGGAGCTTCCGGTGGTGGTTGGTGCTGACCCTAAAGATGGAACCGGGAGAGGTGTTGTCAGCACGTGTTCTTATGAAGCCAGGGAGTACGGGATTCATTCGGGAATGCCGATCTCAAAGGCTTACCGGCTCTGCCCGGACGCCCGGTTCCTACCGGTTGCAATGGCTCTGTACCAGGCGGTTTCAGGGCGGATCATGAAGATTCTCCGGAGCTATGCTCACGCCGATAAATTCCAGAAGGTCAGTATCGACGAGGCATTTCTCGAGATAAAACCGGATGATCCAGCGGATGCGATCAGGATTGCACAGAACATCAAAGAAGAGGTCTTCAAAGAAGAGAAACTCACATGTTCCATCGGGATCGGTCCGAATAAACTTGTGGCAAAGATTGCGTCTGATGTAGAGAAGCCTGACGGGCTTACCGTTGTTACTCCTGGTGAGGTGCAGGAGTTTCTTGACCCGATGCCGATCACAAAAATTCCCGGAATCGGAAAAAAGACAGGAAAAACGCTTGATGGCATGGGGATCGAGACGATACGCAACCTCCGTATGTACGATGTCAACAAACTTGTCTCAAGTTTCGGGAAATTGGGGTACCAGATGCACAACCTTGCCCGTGGGATCGACAAACGCGAGGTGAAAGAATCGCCCACCGTAAAATCCGTGGGCAGGGAGCTGACGTTTGATGAAGACACGACCGATCCCGGGGTTATTTATGGTTCCATCGATGCGCTTGCTGATAGGACGCATAGAGCCTTAATCAAGACCGGACATCAGTTCAGGACCGTCGCAATAAAAGTCAGGTTCGAGGACTTTAATACGCACACACGGGCAAAGAGCATCGGGTTTCCTGGTTCTGACCTGCAACTGGTCAAGAACATCTCAAAGGAGCTTGTTGGGGAGTTCATCGGGGAACGGAAGATCCGGCTGATCGGGGTAAGGTTGTCGAATCTCCTGAAGACGGATACGAGGCAGACCTCAATATATGAGTTCGGGGGATCTGTCGATTGCGAGTGATACTTGGTGATATGGGGTATACTTCACACCGCTACACATTGTTTTCAGGTTCTTCGCGCTTGTTGCATATACGTGTAACTACTCAGGTACCCAAAACCACTATCATTAGACTTCACTATGCCGGAACTACCCCGGATTTGTGGGATACTATAACCAAACCGGGAATTTAACCGCAGAGTGCGCAGAGGGACGCGGAGGGGAAATAAACAGTTAAACGCTCTCCCGATCCTCTGCGCCCTCCGCGGTTATTTTTCTTGTCAGAAAATACCGGATCGCAATCGGGAGGCCAATCAGCATACCTGAGTAGTTACATATACGTTTGATCACTACACAAAACGATCAACTCACCCGCTTCTTGTCCTCGTGGCTGCGATAGGCTGACGAGACGCCGCGTATCATCTCGAGCAGGAACTCGTGCAGGTCCTCATCCGCATCTTCTATCGATTTGATCCGTTCCACCGATGCTCTGTGCATCTGCACGTTCTCTTTTCTTAACGCAAGGAGGCTGTTTTTCATCGGTTGCATCGATTCTTCAAGCATCTTTGCCCGGTTATTTGCCAGATCATCGAGAGTTTTCTCAAGCGACTCGATATCATCATTCAAATCTGTGGTTTTCTTACTGAACAGGTCGATAGCTTCATCGAACAATCCGACAACCTCATACGCCCTGCCAGTTGCCTGCTTAAGCCCGCGAATCTCATCCTCCAGCCTGCCGGTCGCTGTTCTGCTCTCGTTTGCAGAGACACCCGCCTCGCGCGCAGATTCGTTGCACTCGTCAGCCGCAACATGGATTTTGTCCACAACCGAGACAAGCGTATCGACGTGCTCTTCGAGTAGCATCATCTGGTTGCGCACACCCAGCGACTCCTCCCGAAGCTGGATATCGGCATACAGCGCTTTCTGTATGATGCGGGGGGCGACTGCATAAGTCACCACATATCCGGTGATCGGCGCAAATAGCAGCACCGCGATCCACCAGCTCATAGAGTCTATGAAATCGCAGACAATGAACGCGCCCTCTGCGTTCAATCTAAAGACCAGTAAAATGGCAAGGACACCGAGTATGACGAACGATGCTGTAAGAACCGCGTAAGTTATCAGCATCAGTTTTTTAACTGTCCGTAAAGTCTCCGCATACGACTCTTCCGGAGATACGTACGAATACTGTGTATTTGCAGACATTTAGTAGCGTTGTAACTGCGTTATGCCATCGCTTCTTTCTTGTTAACAACGATGAAATCCCTGACTGCACGAACCGCGCTAAAGCCGATTAATATATAATTTCCTTCCATCTGGTATCTGGATTTGTCCACGGACATATCAGGCTTCACCACGAGATTGACCAATTGTCCGGTTCGGACATCCATCACAATATTGTACAGCACCCCGATCACAGACCCATCGCTGCTCATGACATTCTTCTTCGACAGATTTTTTGCGAATATTCTTGCCATTTCCATCCCTCCGATGTTGGTGATTACTACTTATATCTCTTTATATTTAAGGTATGCTTGTTTTTCCGCTGTGTCGTGCATGATCGCACCATGCATGGTCAATCGCTGATCAGCTGGTATAATAACCTTTATATCCGTAGGAATCCGTTATGAACATGAGCAATTGCAAAAGGCGAAATCTAAAAAAATCATAGAGGCTACATACGGATGAATGCAAAGAAATTTCGAGGATCGCGCACCTGTGGCGGAGGTACGCATAAGAACAGACGGGGTGCAGGCAATCGTGGAGGACGCGGTAAATCCGGCGCATGCAAACATCATGCCGTGCGGGCGTTTCTGCGCGGGTATGCTTATGGAAAACACGGGTTCACACGACCGCAAAAAGTTATTTCCGGTACGAACACCGTTAATATAGGTGAACTCGATGGCATGGTACCTGAATTGTTGCGTACGGGGGCCGCCGAGCAGAAGGATAGTGTGATACACATCGATGCCGGCAGACTTGGCATCAACAAGATCCTTGGCACTGGCAGGGTGAATCAGTCCCTGACGATCACTGCACCGGCATTTTCTGCCACTGCGATCACAAAGATTGAGAACGCGGGCGGTACAGCAGTAATACCTTCTGAATGATCCTTTAGAATGGTGTTTTAATGAGTTTTAAAGAAGCAGTTGAGCCGATTCTTGCCAGACTGCCCGCGGTTGCAAGCCCGGAGGGGCACGTACACCTCAAGAAGAAGCTCCTGTGGACGGTTGGCATCCTCATTCTGTATCTCGCGCTTTCGAACATACCGCTCTTTGGTATGTCACCTGAGTCTACCGACCTGTTTGCGATGTATCGTGCATTCCTTGCAGGACAGGGTGGAACACTGATGTTACTTGGTATCGGTCCGATCGTTACCGGATCGATCATTCTGCAACTGCTGGTCGGTGCGAAAGTCATCAACCTTGATATGTCCGATCCTCGCGATCAGTCGATCTTTCAGGGCGCGCAAAAGATGCTGGTCTTTGCGATGATCCTGTTCACCGCGCTTCCGCAGGTACTGGGCGGATATATCGAGCCGTCTACCGCGGTTGCCAGCGCGTTTGGCGTCAGTCTTGGCGTCATTACACTTCTCCTCCTAATCCAGATCTGTGTCGGCGGCGTGTTGATTCTCTTTATGGATGAGGTCATATCCAAGTGGGGCATCGGGTCTGGCGTTGGACTCTTCATCGTTGCAGGCGTATCACAGCAGATCTTCACAGGTCTCTTCAGCTGGATACCTGAATCGGAGGCAGGTTCACTGCCGATTGGTCTGATCCCAAAATGGGTGGCTATGATTCAGGTTGGATGGCTACCAACGAACACCATCGACATCCTGATTGTCACAGGACTACTTGCACTGGTCAGCACCATCGCCATATTTTTGGTCGTTGTATTTGCGGAGAGTACCAGAATCGAGATTCCACTGGCTCACAGCGCAGTTCGCGGCGCAAGAGGCAGGTTCCCTGTGAAATTGATCTATGCAAGCGTGCTTCCGATGATTCTTGTCAGGGCACTACAGGCAAACATCCAGATGATCGGAATGCTCCTGTCTAGCAGAGGAATCACGATACTCGGCGAGTTTGGTGGAAACACCGGAACCACGCCGCTTGGCGGTTTAATGTACTATATTTCACCGATTAACAGTCCGTACGACTGGATCCCATCGCTTGTGGTGACGGAATACGCAAGTCTGGGGGTCACGATCGAGGTCTGGCAGATCGTGCTCCGCGTCTTCTGTGACGCAGGGATGCTGATCGGAGGCGGTATCATCTTTGCTCTGTTCTGGATCGAGACGACCGGCATGGGTGCAAAGAGCGTTGCGCAGAATATACACAGGTCCGGGATGCAGATCCCGGGGTTCAGGCGAAGCCCACAGAGCATCGAGCGGGTCATGGATCGGTATATCCCAAAGGTCACGATCATTGGCGGGGCGTTTATCGGCGCGCTCACACTCTTTGCATCGCTGCTCGGAACGGTTGGTCAGGCTGGTGGCACAGGGCTTCTGCTGACAGTGAGCATCGTGTACCGACTGTATGAGGATCTTGCATCAGAGCAGTTGATGGAGATGCATCCGATGATGCGCTCGTTCTTCGGCGGGACATGAGACGAGGATCTGATGAACATCATACTCCTCGGACCCCCGGGTTCCGGAAAAGGGACGCAGGCAGCACTGCTGTCCGGGAAACTAAAAGCCCCCCACATCTCTACCGGAGACATCCTGCGGAGGTCAGCAGGCACGGAACTTGGAAACCGCGCCGCAGAATACATGAACAGGGGCGAACTCGTCCCTGATTCGGTGCTGATCGAGATGATTCGGGACAGGCTCTCTCATGCGGACTGCGCGAAGGCTTTCATCCTTGACGGCTACCCGCGAACGATTCCGCAGGCGGATGCGCTCGCAGACATACTCAGTGGGATTGACCGGGGACTGGATCTCGTGCTCAACATCGCGGTGCCTGATGCCGAGTTGATCACCCGCCTGTCCGCGCGGCGCGTATGTGAATGCGGGGCAACATATCACCTGACATTCAACCCGCCGGAAAATGGGGGTGTATGCGACCGGTGCGGCAAGAGGCTGTATCACCGTGACGATGACCGGGAAGAATCGATTAAGAACCGCCTTTCGGTGTATAAAAAACAGACGCAGCCCCTGATCGATTATTATAGGGATATGGGAACGCTTGTGACGGTCGATGGGGGTGGCAGCATCGAGCAGATAGCAGATGAGATCTGCGCGGCTGTAAAGGCGGGATCAGGGAGCCGCGAAGAGTGAGCCGATCGTTTTTTTTTGTAACTACTCAGATACCTAAAACAGTGTCATGCGACCTCGCTATGCCGGCACTGCTTGACCCGGAACACAGTATGAGCCGAACCGGGAATTTAACCGTAGAGTGCGCGGAGGGACGCGGAGGATGATGCGGCGCTCTCCCGAACCTCCGCGCCCTCAGCGGTTATTTTTCGGGTCTCTGGTATCTTGAGTTACAGTGACCAAAACATCGGAGATTTTTTGATATTTTCGAAATACGTTTCGGAAAACCGCGGAGTGCGCAGAGGAACGCAGAGGGTGCGAAAGAGAAAAATAAC
>JAYEGG010000219.1:0-2956 GCA_034658995.1 Methanobacteriota archaeon
GAAATGGTTCTATCCGGACATCTTCGGAGATCTGGATCCGCAAGCAGTGCATCAGGAATACATAGACACCTTCCAGGGCGTAGACTTCGATGTGAGTGAACACGGCGTATTCGTGTATCCGCCGCATGAGGAGAGTTGATGGAGTAACGACTCTGCTCTCGTTGGCGCTCGCCGTCATGCCAGAGCATCCGGCAGGCGTGGTGCGAAGCGATCTGATCCCGGATATCTGTATTTGGTTCTACTGACCTGACCAAAAGTCTTAAGTCATAGTCGGAATACCTACCGATGCACACGCGCTATATTGTCTATATTGCGTATGAAATCACACAGAATGAGAATAGAATGAGAATAGAATGAGGTACTATCCAATGAGAACGAATACGATATTGGCTGGAATAGCCACAACTTTACTCTTGCTCACACTTTCGATACCAGCAGCAGCATCAGACTACACACTCGACGTCTTCGGGAACGCGAACGAGGATGACACGATAAACATGCAGGATGTGACGTACACCGAGCTGATCATCCTCGAATACAGGGACGAGACAGAACTAACAGATGCCAAACACGACGGTAAGATCAATATGCAGGATGTGACGCAGATCGAACTGATCATTCTCGGGAAAGAGAAGGAGATTACGATTAAGGATTCTGCTGACAGAACGGTTACTGTGAATAAGCCGGTTGAGCGGATAGTTGTCCTCACATACCCCGATGCCGAGGCTATAAAGATAGTGAAAGCCGAGGAGATGGTGGTTGGAGTTTCATCGGACATAAAGGCAAGGGGAACGTTCTTTCCGGAATTGAGCAAGCTTCCATCCGCCGGAGTAACGTCCAACCCTGATTTTGAGAGGATCCTTGAGTTAAATCCGGACATAATTTTCACTGGTAAATTAAGATCGATGGGAACCAATCTTGAGAATAAACTCCCGGACACAATCGCAGTCACCTGCTGGGACATGGGGCGACTGGAAGTGATGACAAAGAATATACGGATGCTTGGATACATTCTCGGTAATACGGAGGACGCCCGGGAGTTCTGTACCTTCTATCAGGAATACCTCGATGAAATGATTCATGACCGGGTGAGTGAGATCCCGGATGGCGACAGGGAACGGGTGTATATCGAGTACTCCGAGGATTACATAGCTTTTGCCGCGGGTTCATCGGGTCATGAGATCTGTGTGGCAGCAGGTGGCGTAAATATCGCTGCTGATCTGCCTCGGTTCTCTGAGAAACCGCTCGTTAAGGTAGATTGTGAATGGTTAATTGTTGAGAACCCTGATGTGGTTGTTGCGACCGTGCGATGCAAAACCGGTCTCTGTGGGTACGGGGAAGACGATCCCGGGGCGATTGGGCGGGAGCGAGAACAGATTATGAGCCGTTCCGGATGGGGGGGTATGAACGCGGTTGCAGAGAACCGGACATATCTGATCGATATGGACCTTGTGGGCAGCACAGCTAACTTCATTGGTGCCACGTACATGGCAAAGTGGCTCTATCCGGACTTATTCGAGGACCTGGATCCGGAGGCGTTTCATCAGGAGTACCTGACAAGGTTCCAGCGGCTGGACTACGATCTTGATGAACATGGGGTGTTTGTGTGCCCGTCTGCCCCGGAGGTTGCGTAAATGACGCAGGAGACGCATCGTGAGAGCTTTGCGCTACACCCGATCGGGCAGATCGAATCAGGATATCACAGCTTTGGCGAGGTGCCGCATCCCCCTGGAAAGGGGGGCTGGAACGAGGATATCTCTACAATAGCGCTTTACCCGGAACATGCGGGGAAAATAAGCGGTCTGGATGGTTATTCTCATATAATCATCCTTTTCTGGATCCACAAATCCGGTGAGTGGAAGATGCCTGCGCATGACCACCACCATGATCGCCATGATCCACATGATCAACGGGATCACCATCAGCACCACCACAACCACAGTCACAGTCACAAGCCCGCTCATGTGAAGGTCTTTGCCACGAGGATGCCGGTGAGACCCAACCCGATCGGGCTATCGGTCGTGGAACTCATGGATTTTTCGCCTGAGAGCGGAAGAGTCATGGTGAAAGGACTGGACGCGCTGAACGGGACCCCAATTCTGGATATTAAGCCATATATCCCGAATTTTGACAGCTACCCGGAAGCAAGCCTGCCTGAATGGGTTGGGAAGCGCCTGAAAGAGCATCGGCAGCAGCACACGGAAGACGACTCTTGATTATGCGAGGGGGGTGGTTACCGGTGAAGAAGGGCGTATCGACAGGGCGAAAAGTGTGTTTTGTGGTATTCCTTCTGTTCATAACGGTCGTACTGGCAAGTATTTCCACAGCAATCGGATCTGCAGACCTCTCTCTGTGGGATATTTATCTTGCGATCCTTCACAGGTTCTTCCAGGATCACTTTGAGTCAAGATGGATCGCTGAAGTAGTTGTGTGGAACCTGAGACTCCCCCGCAGCCTCCCGGGCATCGGCGCAGGCGTCGCTCTCGGACTCGCAGGTGGCATGATGCAGTGGGCACTCAGAAATCCGCTTGCTACTCCCTACACGCTCGGAATTTCATCAGCAGCAGTATTCGGCACACCTCTTGGCCTAATCCTAATCTTCGGGAGAGGCTTTCATAGAATTGAGTTTTTCGTGATTGGGGCTGTCCTTGCCCTTACCCTGATAGCCACATTCATAATCCTTAACGTATCACGCCGTAGATGGGCGACCCCTGAACGAGTCGCACTGGTTGGAATTGCACTAACAATATTTTTCAGTACGATGACAATCGTAGTTCCGGTGGTTTTAGCAGGTGGTGGATTTGAGATATTGGCTGCCAGACTTCCCAAAATCTTCACAGCCGGGAACATGACGGTGGCAGTCACTATGCTTATCGCCACATCCGTGATCCTTGCCATATTCAGACGGAGACTTGTGACCCTCGAGCGGATCGTGCTTGCTGGTGTTGCATTGATG
>JAYEGG010000220.1:0-2953 GCA_034658995.1 Methanobacteriota archaeon
TGCACGATTGTGCCGCCCATCATCACGCCGATGCGATCCGCAAGTACCATCGCCTCGGTCTGGTCGTGGGTGACATGGATCGTGGTTAGCCCTGCCTCGTGGTGGATCCGTTTGAGTTCGTCTCGGAGCGTGTTCTGTGTCCGGTTGTCAAGCGCGCTGAGCGGCTCGTCAAGGAGGAGTGTTCGCGGCTTTGCCACGACTGCCCGCGCGAGCGCAACCCGCTGCTGCTCTCCGCCTGAGAGCGTGATCGAATAGCGGTGCGCCAGATGCGATATGCCAAGGAGCTCCATGATCTCTTCCACTTTCTGTTTCCGCTCATTGTTGGGTATTTTTTTGAGTTTTAAGCTGAATTCTATGTTTTCTTCCACGTTTAAATGCGGGAAGAGCGCGTAATCCTGATAAACAAATCCGACATCCCTTTTTTCTGGCGGAAGGTCGGTGACGTCTCTTTCATCGATTGCAATGCTGCCACCATCCGGGTAATAAAAACCAGCGACTAATTCGAGCAGCAGCGTCTTTCCGGAGGCTGTCGGTCCCAAAATTACAAAATACTCTCTTTTTTTGACGTGCAGATCAACGTGGAGCGAGAATTCCTTCCAGTCTCTGGATAAGTCTTTGATCTCTATCATTGTCTCAAATATTGTGTTCTATGGTATTTCGGGTATTCTTTGCTCGGGCACACTTGCCCGGTTTGCATGCTGCCGCCAATTTTTAACTGTTAAACCTTAAAACCCGGGATCAGCTCGCTAACCGCGGATATTTTCTGCTGTGACCTGCTCACCTTCGCAGACACAGGTCTGCTTCCAAGAGTGTTCAGCCACACGCTTGCAGGCATGTATCCGACTCCGGGATGCCCTTGATGCCCTTCGTTTGCCCTGACATCATGTTTCGTGTCGCCCTCCGATTTCTTCGCCGTAACAACAACGGTGCCGTATTCGTTGCTTATCTTCACGGGACCTCCGTCGCCAGCACCAATTTTCTTCAGATCATCCGGATCAAGCAGGATAACTGCGGATAAGTCCTGATACTCCTTGCTGAACTTCCCGTGTTTCAGTGCTGCCTCGGTCCGGAAGATGTCCTGATATTCGACAATCACAATTTCATGTTCAGGCGCGGCAAGAAACTGGTCAATCGTGATCCCCGGCATATCACATCGCCTCGAGCAGTTGGTTCATGATGCTCGCATCAGACATCCGCGCCGGGGTATCAGCCCATATACCGGCGCCAGCCTGCCCGGTTTCCATGGTGATGCGCGGGAGATCGATTTCTGCGCCGTCCAGCCGCACCGCCGTGCCTGCTATGTCAACGCCGCCTGCCGCGCAGGGAATCACAACATCGGCGCAACCTGCGGTCAGGGTCTCGTTTGGATCGATAACGATTATGCTGGCGTTGATATCATGCGCCTGCGGCAGCGAGCTTATAAGGTCAAAGCCGACGCAGAGCAGGCAGTCAGCCTCGCGCAGACGGGCAAGAGTGGGTTTTGAGGTTGAGGTGCTGATGCCTTGCTGCTCGCGCGCAGCGGCAGCATCCGTCGTGGTGGTGGTGGTGGTGGGGTTAACGATGGCGGCGGTCTTTACAGCAGCGATCGACCGCAGGTTGTACGGGGAATGCAGCGGGAGAATCCGGAAATCCGAAAACTCATTCAGTTTATCCATCAGCCGGACGATCGCATCGCGCGGCACTGATTCCACCAGCCCGGGTCCTGCGAAGATGACGCCAAACTCAGCCTTCTTGAGCGTGCCTGCAAGTTTCAGGACCTGCTTGCTGTCATACACCGTCTTTGGAACTTTGTTTCGGAGCGCAAGCATGAGCGCGTCCGCAAATTCCGCCTCATGACCCAAAACGATCTTGTGCACGCCCTTACAGATGCTTGCGGTGTGTGATCTGCGAACATCGATTGTGATCGCTGTGCGGTCCTCCTCCCAGCCGTGCTGTCGGTTCTTGCCGCGTGGATAGTACGCATATCCTGACAGCAGCCGCGGGTGTGTGTTCATCGGGTCTGCGCCCCAGAACAGGATCACGTCTGCCATGTCCCGCACCTCTGGCAGCGTGCATGTCTTGACCCGGCTGTGAACGATGTCGTCGATGAGGCTGGCGTGGGATGAGCACGTATCGATGCCTGCCCCGATCTTTTCTGCCAGCCGAACGCCGGTTTCTTGCGTTTCTGTGACTGAATTACCAAATCCGAGAAATATCGGTCGTTCTGCATCTGCAAGCAGGGCGGCAGCACGTTTGATTGCATCATCGATACTCACGACCTCATGATTCACCATCGGATCGATCTGCTGCCTGCTCAGGATGTGTGCAGCCCCGATCCGGCACGCGGGCCTCACCTCGCCATCATGCACATCAATATCCTCGCACAGAAGCGCACATCCCGTGCATGCCAATCATCTCACCTCGATTCGCTGCACAAACATCATCGGATAATCCGCATCCTCGTCGTATTTCATGCCGGCATACACAACCGCAGTACCGAATTCAACGATCGCAGTCACCGTAAGCATTCTTCCGTCAAGTTCGCAGTATCCGAAATCGTTCAACCGTGTTTTAACCATTTTCCGATCGATTGACACTGAAATCTCCCGCACATACGGCTGTAATGATATACTGTCCTCGATTGCCCGTGCAAGGCTCCCTGTGGTATCCGGATTGACAGGAGAGCCAGTAAACTGGTGATACATGGCGCCAAGCTTGATTCCCGCCTCGAACAGGGCGCGATCCCGATCTGTTATCCCGGTCATTATGGTCTAATGGTATCTGTGATGTTATTTAACATATCACACGACACACCACACACAGCACACGGCAAACGTATCCACTTCAAAAAGCATGGTATTTTGACTGGATTTACAGGATTTACAGGATGTTGACATTGCGGTATATCCTGTCGATCCTGTCTAATAATTTTGGCTCTTTGGTAATTCCCGTGAAATCGATCTCTATGATAAAT
>JAYEGG010000221.1:0-2948 GCA_034658995.1 Methanobacteriota archaeon
TTGATAGCCAGATGACAGAGCCTGAACCTGTGGCGGATGGTTCAGGGTTTCCTGGATTGCCTGATGACGAAGGATTGTCTGATTCAGCAGATTCGATGGATGGTGAGCTTCCTGAGCTTGAATCTGAGCCCGTATCTCCGGTAGATTTTCCGGGGCAGTCAGAAGATTCTGGTATTTCTGCTCCGGCGGATATGGCGGGCAGTCCGTTTGACGATGATCCTGACCAGATGCCGGCATTCCCTGATGATAATGCTGATGGTGGTGACATGTCTGGCTTGCCCGAGCCTGCAGAAAACGAGGCAGGTGGCGAGCTGGAACACCAGTGGAAACAGACGGTCCAGCGAATAAAGGAATTAAAAACCAGATACGTGACAAAATAGTGTGCAATCCGGAGCAGATCGCACAAATACGGGCGACATGCCCACCTGTACCGTACTGCGACATCCGTTATGGTTGCTATGGGTTTTCAGGTGATGCTCGCACAAAAAATGTCCTGAAACGCTTGATCTATCCTGCTACAACATGGCATCGATAACACCCTGGAATTCGGGCGCTCCGACATATCGAAACACTTTAGTAGTACCCAAGCGGTACACTCAAACAGATAACAGGCAGGTGTTTGCTTCATGTCCAACATACAAAAATGTTACCAGTGTGGACTGTGCACCGGAATATGTCCGATGCGAATGGTCTCAAAAATGTCGCCAAGGGACACGATATACAACAATAATATCTATGACACGCCAACAGCTGATGTCTGGCAGTGTCTGACATGCGAACTCTGTTCGTCGCAGTGTCCACAAGGTGTTTCTTTCTCTGATTTTGCGTTAGAAGAACGAGCAGGGAAAACTCTGGCAGATATCCCCCACGAAGGGGTTTTCTCGAGCGTTTCAGACCTTATGTCGATGCTGGATGCGGGCAAGGTGACCTTCATGCAAGGCGCGGAGAAATCCACGTATGGCTATTTCCCTGGATGTCTCGACTTCCACAATCTATTCTTTGGTCTGGAGGATGTAGATTTCACAGAGATTGCGGAATCAAGCATGAAACTACTGAAACATGCAGGAATCGACCCGATGGTTATGCAGATGAAGTGCTGCGGGCACGACCAGTTGTGGCAGGGGAACAAGGAGCTGTTTGACCGATTGGCGGAGTATAATACCCGGTATATCGAGGAGAGCGGGATTAGCACCCTGATCGTGAGCTGTGCCGAGTGTTACCGGACGCTTACGAAGGATTATGATCTCAATGTCGATGTCAAACACATATCCGAGTTGCTCGGTGATGCGAAGTTTGATGTGAAATCAGATGCCGCTGCGGCGACGGTGACATACCATGACGCATGTCGTCTCGGACGCCATTGCGGCGTGTACGATGCCCCGCGTGAATCGCTGGCAAGTGCAGGCATGGATATCGTTGAGATGGCGCATTCAAAAGAGGATGCGAGGTGCTGTGGCGTCAGTTCGCTGATGAACTGTAACGAGGTGACAAAGGCACTGCGCGTCACACGAATGAACGAAGCTGATGATACTGGCGCATCAGCGATGGTAACGTCCTGTCCTAAGTGTCTGGCGCATTTCAACTGTCTGAAGAAGGATGAGTCAACCGATTACAACTTCGAGGTGGTTGATCTTTCTGTGCTGCTGGCACGACAACTGAATGGCAGTCAGAAGTGAGCGGTTCCGGTGTATACAGGTATCCAAATCTGACGGCGAGAGCATGCGCCGCGCACTGGCTGAGGCTGGCGCACTCCAGAGAGATGCGGTGATTCAGAGAGACGCGGATTATCTGTATCTCCCGGTTAAACACGTTGCCCACATAGAAGACAGCTTCCCGGACTTGGATGTTGAGGTTCAACACAGAGAGTTTGAACGCAGAATAGAGCCATCGTTTGATGAGATTCTTGGTTTCACACCCTCTTATGAGGTGATCGGCAACATCGCGATCATCGATGCCGACGATCCCCCTGATACTAAACGAATCGCTGATGCGATCCTTCTGCTACACAAGAACGTGCGAACCGTTCTTGCGGCATTAACTGATGTGCAGGGCGAGTTCCGGACCCGGGATTTTCGTGTGATAGCAGGCAAGCCCGATACAGAGACCGTGCACAAGGAGTACGGCTGCCGGTACGAGATCGATCTTGCGCGCGTCTATTTCACGCCGAGGCTTGCAACAGAGCGCAAACGCATAGCAGACCAGATCCACGAAACCGATGTCGTCGTCGATATGTTTGCAGGCGTCGGTCCTTTCAGCATCCTCATTGCGAAATCAGCCAGATACGTGATTGCGATCGATAAGAATCCTGTGGCAATCGAGTATCTTGGGCGTAACGCACGGTTAAACGCGGTAAACAACATGAAAATCATCCGTGGTGATGTGCGGGACATCTCGAAAGACCTGCACTGCACAGCAGACCACATAATCATGAATCTACCACATTCAGCGCACGAGTTCCTTGACGTTGCGCTAACAATCATAAAACCCGGCGGCACCATCCACTACTACGACATCAGACCGGAAGACAACCTGTTCGAGGGTGCACAAGAAATGATCGAACATGCTGCAGAGGCATGTGGCATGACCGCGCACATTCTGAACCAACAGGTCGTCCGATCATATTCGCCACACCAGTCCAACGTCGCGCTGGACGTGTCCATCGATTTTTTCACAAAAAATCGAGTAAAAACTGCCCTCCGGGTGGGGCTGGCGATATATTTTTTCGTAATCCGGGTGGGGAACGCCCCCCGGGGTTGAAGGTCAGTTTTTGATCAAACTTTTGTGAAAAGTTTGCGAGTAAAAACTGGCATCTAACCCGGAGGGCAGTTTTTGATCAAACTTTTGTGAAAAGTTTGGTGAATAGTTTGCGAGTAAAAACTGGCATCTAACCCGGAGGGCAGTTTTTGATCAAACTTTTGTGAAAAGTTTGGTGAATAGTTTGCGAGTAA
>JAYEGG010000222.1:0-2937 GCA_034658995.1 Methanobacteriota archaeon
TTATACTTTCCCATACGCCAAGAAGAGTTAATACGGTAGACGCATAATTAAAGATACAGGTGTAGAGATTGGGGGATGTACATTCATTCTGGATCGAGCGTGATGTGCTGAACCAGAAACTCGGGGGCGGATTTCCCCGCGGGTCACTGGTGCTGGCAGAGGGGGTGAGCGGTAGTGGTAAGAGCATCACCTGCCAGCGGATATGCTTTGGGCTGCTGGAAAACGACGTGTCAGTAACATACATATCCACTCAGCTGACAACGAGGGGGTTCATCTTCCAGATGCAGGCACTCGATTATCCTATTGCAAAGCACCTGACCCGCGGCAGACTGCTGTTCATTCCGGTTCTACCGCTCACACAGGAGATAAAGCCCAGATCAAACTTTATCCAGCGGTTGATGGCGGCAAAAGCACTGTTCAATAATGATGTTGTTATCATCGATACAATCTCGTCGCTGATATCGCACAGCATAGATGCACAAAAAACGATCGACCTGGTAAATTTCTTCAAGAAGACAGTTTCTTTCGAAAAAACGATCGTTCTTGCGATAGACTCGGATATGCGGGATCCTGATGTGATGAATATGTTCTCATCAGCCTCTGATGTATATCTGGTACTCAGGAAAAAGCTGGAGAAGGGTGATCTCAGGTATGCCATCTTTGTCAACAAATTTGCCGGCTCACAAACCAAAGTTACCCCGATTATCGGATTTTTGATCGAATACTGGTCCCCTACCCACAGTCTCGATGACCAGCGGCTGCGGATACTCTACTACGACATGAAGAACGAATCGTATTATAAAAGGTGACCGAATTTGGCAGAATTAAAATCATTCTATCTGGAACGTGATGAACTCAACCGTAAGCTTGGAGATGGCTTTCCGCCCGGATCGCTGGTGGTGATAGAGGGGGGCAACGGTAGTGGTAAGAGCACAATCAGCCAGCGGATCTGTTACGGTATGGCGGACAACGGAACCTCAGTAACTCTCGTCTCAACCCAGCAGACTACCAAAGGATTCATCAACCAGATGTATTCGCTCGATTATCCGATTGCAAGCCATCTGCTCAAGGGGAAACTGCTGTTTATTCCGGTGATACCACTCGTGCGGGCAGCAAAGACCAGGAATGACTTTTTACAGCGCCTGATGGGTGCAAAGGAGCTATTCGCGAACGATGTGGTTATCATCGACACGATCTCGGCGTTGATCAGGTACAGCGCAGATGCTGAAAAGACTCTTGATCTCGTCTCTTTCTTCAAGAAACTAAACGGGATCGGAAAGGTCATTATTATCACCCTTGAACCGGACCAGCTGGACGAGAACATCATGTCGGTATTGCATTCATCCAGTGATATCTACATATCGTTGAATGTCAAAGCCTCCGGAAATGAGATCAAACGGACGATAGTCGTCAACAAGTTCACCGGAGCGAAAGGACAGGTGACCCAGATGGTTGGATTCCGGATCGAGCCGAATGTCGGACTGGTCATCGAGATATCAGCAGTTTCGTGAGGGGGAGTGTGTGCTAAATGAATGAATTTGAGATGGCAATGCAGCGAAATCCGCATCTGAAAGAATATATCGCTAAATTTAGCAAGGAGACCAACACAATTCCTGAATTTATGACAAAACTTTCAGGAGACCTCCCCGTATTTCCAAATATCCTCCTTCCGGTTGGCGACCCGGTTTTCATTCACTTATATGGCACTGAAAAGGCGGCTAAGGTCGATTACATCGCAATCGAGCCGGTGCTGTTGCCGCATGAGATGGAGAAGCTTGACGATGTGAAGAACCTGATCCTTGAGAAAGCACCGAATGAACCTGTTCCGGCATCAGAGACCGAGCTTCGGGAGCAGATCTCAAAGCTCTTCGGCGAATCGGTGGTGATTGGTTCGGGCGAGTCGGCTACCGCCAAAAAAAGCATCCCCGACAAGCTCGGATTCGGGATGATTGATCATAAGGTTTCGCTGACCCAGCTGGAATATAACAAGCTGGCGTATTATCTTGAACGGGACATTGTGGGGTCTGGTCCAATCGAACCGATCATCAGGGATCCGTATCTTGAGGATATTCACAGCATCGGTGTAGATAATATATATATCATCCACAAAAAATTCGATATGATCAAGACCAACCTCGGTTTCGGTGACCAGAAGCATCTTGACGACTGGATGCGGAGCATGAGCGAGCGCATCGGAAGACCAGTGAGCGAGTCCACACCGATCGCTGACGGCGCGCTGCCTGACGGCTCAAGGATCAACATCATCTACAGCGAGGACATCAGCATCGCGGGCAGCAGTTTCACGATGCGGAAGTTCAGTGAGGAGTCAGTAAGCATCATCCAGCTGATCAACTGGGGCGGCATCAACAGCGAGATGGCTGCGTATCTGTGGCTCTGTCTTGAGAACGGAATGAGCATATTCTTCTCAGGCGAGACCGCATCCGGGAAGACAACGATGTTAAATGCGTGCCTCGCCTTTATACAGGAAAAATCAAAGATCTACAGCATCGAGGACACGCCAGAGGTTATGCCGCCACACGACGTCTGGCAGCGGCTGATAACACGGGAATCAGGACCGGTGGATTCGAGGGTCGACACATTCCTGCTCCTCAAAGCCGCGCTCAGATCAAGACCGAATTACATCATCGTCGGCGAGATCCGTGGCGCAGAGGGCGCGACCGCGTTTCAGGCGATGCAGACCGGTCACCCGGTAATCGCCACGTTCCACGCGTCAGCGGTCAAAAAAATGATCCAGAGGCTTACCGGTGACCCGATCAACATTCCGGTCACGTTCATCGATAACCTGAACGTCGCAATGATCCTGCAGGCTGTTTATGTGAAAGGAAAGTTCCTGCGACGTTGTCTCTCAATCGAGGAGATCGAGGGGTACTACGAGGACGTGGGCGGCGTTGTCACGAGAGCGGTCTTCATGTGGGA
>JAYEGG010000223.1:0-2937 GCA_034658995.1 Methanobacteriota archaeon
TATCCACACAATACCAAATACGTACGTTTCTATGAGACTTTTTAATTTCTTCCGGATAAGTGGATCATGGCAAAAAAAGATTAACCGCAGAGGACGCTGAGGATCGCAGAGGGGTGTTGTTTCTCTCTCCCGTCCCTCTGCGGTTTTCGAATCGTCCCAGAAAATAATAAAAAGTGTCGTTTCTATCTCTGCTTTACTCTTCAGCGGTTTACAAATCCTCGCCTACGCCCATCAAGATCGGTGACGACGCCCCCGGCAATAGTATTACTTGCAAGCTCCATAAAACCGATCGGTGATATCGGTGATATTGATGTCGGTAACCTTGCAGAAGATGATGCCATATCCAAGCAAGAGCATGGCAAGCGAGATTAGCCATGCCCACCGTAGCAGTCGTCCCCGAAGCTCCGGATTCTCGAGATCGATCATGCCTTGATCCTTTTCAGCCTGAACGTGTTTTCGCGCTCCATCTCTTCAAGACGCAGTTCGATGAACCGCTCTGCCTCTGCCAGTTCAGGTATCACCCGAAACTCGAGCGCGTTGACCCTTCGTTTGGTCTGTTCGATGTCATCAAGCAGTTTCTTCATCGCGGTCTCGATCTCCGCTGCAATGATGATCTTCTCAACGAGAGTCTCGTGCGTCTCCACAGCCTCATCAAGGCACGAACTCGTCCCTATGATCCCATATCCGCGTTTGCACAGGTTCTTACGTATTTGCGAGGACTCGATCTTCGGAACTACTACGCCCATCACGTTTTTGCTCTCAAGCTCGATGTTTGGAACGTCCTTGAGGGAAAATGCGGTTGATTTTATTGAGACCGTGCCTTCGATGGCTTTTGCAAGCCCGATCTTCTCCTTTGCAGCCGCATACGCGGCATCGAGCTCAGACCTGACGTCCTTCGCCTTGTTGAGCAGTTCAAAGAACTCAAGGATCAGACCGTCGCGCTTCATCTTCAGCAGCTTATGTCCGCCCTCTGCAAGTTTGATCTTCTTTTTCAGTTCTATGAGCTCGGACCTTGTCGGTTTTATGTCGCGGATCGCCATGAGTATCTACCTGTTTGCCAATCGTTATTTGCATATTCCTCGATTGCACTTCCATGGTTTATAGCACCATGGATAATAACCTTGCTCTGTGCAGCACGGTGCGTTCTTGTAGCCGCAGTGAATCCGCCGAATCGAGACCTGGGTGAAATACACAGTCCCATCCGGATCCACCGCTGCGCCCACCCCCGACTCATCAAAATCATGTTCAGGGGTCTGCGGTCCCGATTCGTTACTATCCCACGCATCGATGCAGTTTCTCAGGAACTCATCATAGTTATAGGCGGGACCTGGCATCGAAAGCGTGCGGCTGACCGTAATATCAAAATAATAGATATCATTGTCCCTCAATATGTCTGCGGGTGCGTGTTTCAGGTCATCGCCCCCTGCGCTGGCAAGACCCTTGCTGTGCGCCCGGGCGGCACCTGCGATCTCACTGTTCCATTTCAGGGCGGAAAACCCGTCTTTCTCGCGCTCCGAATTCGCCAGATCAAAGAGATCCGATTCAAGCCGGGATACCCGGGGTAACCGGATCGGGGTTGGGAACGGCAGGGGAGAAACAATCTCCACCACCGTCCACCAGTCGTATTCGTCAGCGCATCTGCTCGAGTCCACCACCTCATAGATGTCACTGTAACTGCCGTCAGGAATGTAGTATTGTTCAAGCGATTCCGGAACGATGCGTGCAATGGTCGGCTCAATAAGAAAAACCTTTCCTGATATGTTTGATACGACCCACGCATGATCTCCTGTGCTGTTTTTATATTCAAACCCGCCAACCACCACATCGTGTGGCATGTTGCGCGCTCCAGTGATGATCCTCGTATCGACGCCGCGCCCTTCGAGATACCACTCAATAAGCGCAGCCATCTCCGAGCAATCGAAATAGTTCTCCTTGTATTCGCCCTCAAGGAGCGGGAGACTCTGTCGCAGTTCGGCTTCGCTCGTGATATTCGGTCCGATAGCCTGGTAGTATGGATCAGGTATCTCGCGGGTGGGGTCCACTGCAACCTGAAACACGACTATAACCAGCAGAACGAGGATAACAAAAGCGGCGACCCATTTTACGCCCAGTCCACTCCCCCCATCCCCCATGTAGCATACATAGCATACATAATCATATCAGCCCCCTCATATCAGCTCGGTCCACATCCCGATTCCAAACAGGATCAATACGCATCCCGCGATCCTCCGAATGACTTGGCTGTGCTTTGATATCACCCTGATACGCCCGGTTGATGCGCTGGCAAGGTAGGCTACCCCGAGCATCGGGATGCCAAGCCCGAGCGAGTAGATAAAGAGCAGTAGCCCCCCATACAGGACGTTGCCTTCGAGCGCAGCCATTGTCAGGATGCTGCCGAGTATCGGACCGACGCACGGGATCCAGATGATGCCAAGCGACATCCCAAGCAGCAGACCACCTAACAAACCATCGCGGGGCATATTCTTCGGTGCAAGCGTCCCAAACCTATCAAAGATCGGGAGATCTAATATCATGACCAGTCCAAGCAAGATGATGGTAATTTCGGCGATGGTCTCCATATATATGAGGTATTTATAGACAATCGATCCGAATGCGGACGTTATCACACCCATCGTCGTAAAAGAGACGCATAACCCGGACACAATCGCTATGGGTCGCAGTTTTCCGGTTTCAACAGAGTATGCCATGATTGCGGGCAGCAGCGGGAGCACGCACGGCGACAGCACGCTTGCAATACCCGCGACAAACGCGACGAGCGGAGATATCTGGGACTCGACCATGACTCATACTCGGTGTGCAGACATTGTAATACTTACGTAGGTGCTCCTGGCTTTACGCCGCTGCCCCGGGTCTGTGGCATCAGGCGCTTTTTGAGAGCATGAGTTATACTTCGCACCGCCACAAACCGAGCTTTTT
>JAYEGG010000224.1:0-2914 GCA_034658995.1 Methanobacteriota archaeon
TCAGAGCAGGTGGCGGCGAAGGCTGCGAAGAAGGGGAAGAAGCGAAAGGAGTGAAGGCGCATGATATTTGTCAATCCGTGATCTCTGGTCAAACACGAAAAAACCCCGCAGTGCATTATCAGAAGCAACAGACCTCGAGGACCTCTGTATCAGCAAGTGTCGACACCACACTCTTTAAATACCCCATTCTTGAGATACACCACTGATGAACTATGACCTGATAGTATCGGGTGCGGGTCCTGCCGGGTCGGTTACCGCGGCGGCGGTGGCTCAGGCAGGATATCGTGTGCTGGTGCTGGAAAAAGACTCGTCATGCAGGTCACCCTGTGCAGGATATATCGGCAGCACGATTAACATCGAACTGCCCCGTTGCTGCACCATCCAGTCAAAAATAAGAAAAATGCGCACATATTTTCCGGACCTCTCCTTTCATGACGTTCAATTAAACGGTTTCGTGGTTGACAGGTCGTCCTTTGATATGGCGCTTGCGATGAAAGCGGAAGAATCGGGCGCACAGATCAGATGGTAATCTCCGCTAATCGATCTGACCGGAGACTGTGTTAGATTTCGCGGTGGCGAGGCTTTTGGGACGATCATCGTCGGTGCAGATGGTGTCTTTTCGAGGGTTGCGTCGCTTATGGGTGAGGACAGGCAGAGAGCCGCATTTTGCGCCCAGTATCACCTGAGGGGAATTGAGCCGTTACCGGAACCGGATGCATGCGAGATATTCTTTGATGCGGATTATGCGCCCGGCGGATATGCATGGATATACCCCACAGGTCACAACTCCGCGAAAGTTGGTCTGGGGATAACCGATGCAGGTTGCAGGTCCCCTCACAAATATCCGGATGCACTGGGCATGACCTGGAGATTCATCGATGCAGGCAGAATCGACGGTTACTACAGCGCAGCACTCTTTGAATCGATAGCAAAACATGTTGGCGCTGGCAGGGCAGATGAGACGATTCTCTTCTGGCGTGTCAAAACCCCGGTCGTGTATCTTGGATACCACCAGTACGTGGAAGATGCGATACACGAGGATTACTGCGTGACAAACGATATTCAGGTGATACGCCGGGTGCTTGGAGGTGGATGCGGGTTTTGCGACGGGAACCAGATTCTTTTTTCGGTTATCGGGCGCGAGGCAGGTGGCGTGGAAAGGGTTTTTTAAGTCTTAAGACCAACTTAATTCTGGTGATGTATATGCGAATAAAAGCAGTATACAAGAACGAAGTTTTGAAACCGCTAGAGAAATTGGGCTTGAAAGAGGGAGATGTGATTGAGATCGGAGTCCCCATCAGTGCTGTAGATAATACTTATGCTGTATCAAAGTTGAGCAGTGAAAAGATTGATGAAATAATAGAGTCTACAGAAAGCGGAGAGTGATGATGCGCAGGGCTTTATCGAGAGGTTTAGAGGTGTTCATCGATTCTAACATATTTACATACCATCTTTCGGGGCATAAAATTTTCGGAGAACTGTGCAGGGACTTTCTTAGACGAGTTGAGAGAAAAGAATACAGGGGATACGTTAATAACACTGTAATTTCGGAGGTTTTGATGAACTTTCTAAAGTCTGAATTGCTCATATCGAAAGGAATCGCGCCCCATGAAGTTGCAAGAGAGATAAAGAGAGACCCCAGTTTGATTGAACTGGTAGATTTTGATGTAGTGACGATGTTGTTTGATGGACTCGACCTGAATACCCCTTTCGTTGAATTTGGATGTGTGGAAGTAACGATGCTAATGGAGAAATACAATCTGTTGCCAAATGATGCCTTGCACCTTGCAACAATAAAGAGATATGGAATCACAAGCATCGCAACCAATGACAGAGACTTTGAGCGGGTCCCGTGGCTCCATGTCTGGAAGCCGCGATGAATACCACCCCACAAATCCATGGGGCCAAAATGAGGTGGGATTTTTACGCCACTAAAATTCCCCTACAGGGTCTCATTCTGCTTTTATGTGTTGAATATGGGTTTCCTGTTGCAAAGCGGTAGTGGTATGGTGTAGTGGAACGTTACACACAATATAACCGATGGAATGGAATCAATAATGGTTAAAAAATGGTTATTTTGTGATATAATCATTCATAGTCCCGATTTAAACGTATGAAATCCAACCTCAAAATGACGCCATAGCTATGGACGATCAAAAGTAGTACGGAAGAAAGGATCTTTCAAACGCAGGTAGTAAAAAATGACAAGAAACCCCACCAATAATTCGGACACAACCACAAACCTCGATATCGCCCAGAAGAAGATCGATGAACTCCCTTTCAGCTAAATCACAAAGAAAGAGATCTTCAAATACTTCAATCTCAGACTGAACACCTTTTCAAACGAGATCCTCTTCTATAACGCGCCGTTCACCCCGATCACCATCACCGGCACAGACTGCGAATTAAACTGCAAGCACTGTGAGAAGCACTACCTGGAACACATGATAGACGGCAGCCGCGTCAGACTCAGCATAGCTGCTGAAAGTCTTGCCAGAGAGGGGCAAAAAAGAATTCTCCTCTCAGGCGGCAGCAGACTCGACGGCTCGGTTCCGACATACGAGCTCTCAGACGAGATCCGGCAGATCAAGGATAGGGCACGCCTGCTGATCAGCGCACACACAGGGATCGTTAACCAGGAGCAGGCAAAATCACTTGCCGCGTGGCTCGATATGGCGCTTGTTGACTGTATCGGAAGCGACAGAACAATCTCTGAAATCCTCGGACTTCCGAACACGGTGGGCGATTACGTGGATACACTGAAGTATCTTACAGAAGCGAATATCCCGGGTTGCGCCGCATATCATTGTGGGGCTTGGCAGCGGTGCACTCGACGGCGAGTTAAGAGCGCTCGATATCGTGAGAAGATACGATCCCGCTGCAGTCGTGATCGTCGTCTTCATCCCGACGAGAG
>JAYEGG010000225.1:0-2905 GCA_034658995.1 Methanobacteriota archaeon
CCGCAATCAACATCCTGAACAGACATGTACCCGCGGACTGCGGGGAATTAACGCCTGTGGAGCTGGCTGCATGAGCAACCACAATGAAGCAGGAAGCCCCGTTACTTGTAGCGGGGAGGAAGTCACGATCGAAGATACCCGTTTTGACGAAATCTCGACCAAAAGCAGAAATCACGGCTTTGTGCTTTGAAAAATTCAGTTCTTTCGTTAGCAGAACTGCTGTTACCAGATAAAACATGGCGTAATATGACCTTGAAACAGTGTATGTGTTTAGCCAAGGCGAAAAACCACGAGATTACACAAGATTTCACGAGATTAACACAGAAATCTTGTGAAAATCTGTGTAATCTCGTGGTTCCGCATGTATTTAGCTGCAATCTTATAGTTAGCTAAACGCGTACGAAACAGTAAACCCAAATAAACCATCTTCAAATAACAGTCGGGCACCTCTAATGCTCTCATCCGCCTTTGTCAAAAGCAGCCCGACCTCTTCGTCCACAGCATTCACACCGCCACCCCATCGCGCCTGATGCTGGAAAGAAGACCAGTCTTCCGCGTGATCCAGTCCTTCTCTTTTATCGGAACAACAGCGATGAGTGTATCGAACTTGAGAGACAACGAAGAGACCAGATTGCCCGTCCGTTCAATCTCGGTACAGACATGGCTAAAATCCTCGAGGATGACCGCTACATCTATGTCGGAGTCTTCGGTCTCATCGCCTCTCGCATACGAGCCAAACAACATCACACCTTTAAGCCGACTCCCGTATTTTCTTTTCAGTCCTGCCTTCAGTTCTGTGAGAATGTCTTTGATGGGCGATGATGCCAGTGGTTTCGTGGAATGTTTAGCCGCCAATAAGATCACCTGTCCTATAATTCTAATCCTTCATTTGAGATATATCATTCTTTGCACCCCTGATTCCTGCATCGTGGAATGATTTGCGAAGGGTTTTCTTAGTCCACTTCGATTCTGCTATGACACCTACCTGACCAGACTATCTGGTTGCAGCATACCTGCGAGACAAGAATGTGGCGAGCCAGACGCGGTGCCAGGATCCCATCATGTTTCACGATGGGATCCGGGGACGCCAACAGTTCACCGTGTATTAGGCAATATCCTGCTGGATATATGAGTTCAGAAGTCGGTCATCACCCTGAACTGGTCGGTCTCATCTTTTGCAAGCCCTTCTATGAACATTTCGGCGGTCTGGTACACGTCCTTCGCATTCGTGATCGCACGCCCGACCACAAGAATGTCGGCTCCCGCGCCCAGCGCCTCGCCAATATTATCCACCCGGACGCCGCCTGCAACCGCGATCAACATATTCTTGGACTGTTTCTCTGCAAGCGCCTTGATCTCAGGGATGCTGCCCCACTGGTATTCGGTCTCTTCGACATCGATTGCGCGGTGCAGTTCCACGACATCAGGAAGTGCTTTTAGCTTACTTAGCATCGGCATTGGGTCGGGCAGATTCAGGGTGTCTATCACTGCGTAGATCCCGGTCTTGTGCGCTTCCTCAATCACCTTGTCGATCGTTGATGTTGGCGCAAGCGCAGACACCACAACCGCGTCTGCGGTCGCATCAGCAACCATGCGCGCCTCGAGATTACCGGTGTCAAGCGTCTTTAAGTCCGCAACGATGAACGCATTCGGCGCAACCTCCCGGAGCTTTGAGATCACATCGACGCCATACCGCTTGATCAACGGGGTGCCAGCCTCAAGAATGAGGTGATCGCTATCTGGCAGCGACTTTATGACCCCGAGTATCTGATCGATGTTCGGATTGTCAAGGGCGACCTGGAGATATGGTGGATCCCACAAACGTGAAACCTTGAAGCCCATAATCGCATGTGTGCTGCGATCCTTCTCTTTGAGCACCGTATCGACCCCCGGAAACCCGCTCATAGCACGTTCGAGCGCCAGTTTCGTTGCGCCGTAGTTATACCGGTATATCCGGTTGTAATCCGCAGCTTGCGGGTGGATGAAGACACTTGCAACAATCACAAGCTCTTCTGTCTGTTCTTTCGGGACGATTCCCGCCTCAACCGCATCCGCGATCGCCTTTGCAACAGCAGCCTGCGCAGGACCAAAGATAAGCGCAGCCTGATCCATATTCTTCACCGTCACCTTCGGCACGATCAAAGTTGCCGGTTTTGTGAGCAGATTCGGGCGGATGACCGAGAGCAGGGGCGTGTGCCCCTCCGACATCTGGGTCATCCCGGTTGCGAACGCCTGCCCAACCGGACCATCCTTGTCCCCGATCATCAGGTCAACGTGTGCGAGTTCTGGCGCCTCGCCAATTAGAGCTTCTCCGATTGATATCAAATGATTACCTCGCGTTTATTAGTAATGATTATGGTTCGGGCATCACATAATTACTTTGGTTCGCGGGGACTGCTATATTTAGCTGGTGCTCTGGTTCTAACTCGTATGCTTTCTGATATTTGAGACTTGAGTATCAGCAACAACTTCGAAGCAACGTCACGCACACCGCAATGAATTGTAACCCGACTTTCCCACACTTGATCGCTAATTTTTGATATTAGCCTTCCACAATTACAAGAAGAAGAAGAAGAAGATTCCAACGTCAGAGAACGCTCGTCTGATCGCTCACACGCCAGAGTCTACAGACAGGTATATCAAGGACGGGACACGCGTTGAGAAGCTATATATGGCAGGTTACGACGAATGGGAGATATCATTCTTCACAGGCATTCCAGGATATGTGGTGCGAGAGTACATTGAAATTATAAAATCTTATGAAACTGAAAAGACTGATGGAGACGGGAACTGAAAACCGTTATGCAGGAAGACCAAAGGGTCATATGAACCTATGTCAAGTATACGAGTAGTCAACACCAATAATGCCGGATACTCTCATCCGAATAAGCAGATTATCCATGGT
>JAYEGG010000226.1:0-2899 GCA_034658995.1 Methanobacteriota archaeon
AGCACTCTGATCGTGTCAGCGTCCATGAACCGCCAGTCAACGATCGGAATTTCCGTACCACCGATCTTGCCACTGGTTACATTGGTCACGTTCACAACGCCAGGATCAAACGTGAGGTCGAACTGTCCGCTGTTCATGCCTGTGATGTCCTCCACATCAACCGTCGCAGTAAACGCGCCGATTGTGACTTCGGGTGCATTGACCTCAACCGCTACTCCAATTGCCACCGCAGCGTCAGCCCATGTTGCGGGTATCTCACCTGCTTCCGTGTCGCTGAGCACGCCACCAGATACATCCAGAACGGACGTGTCACTCTGGGATCCTACCCTCGCAAACTCAATCGTCGCCATCGACCCGGTTCCGCTCGTTCCATTGGCACCAGAGAGCTTGAATAGCACTCTGATCGTGTCAGCGTCCATGAACTCCCAGCCAACGATTGGAATTGCTGTACCGCCGATCTCACCACTGGTTACATTGGTCACGTTCACAACACTCGAGTCAAACGCCAGATCGAACTGCCCACCGTTCATGTTGAGGACGTCCTCCACATCGACTGTCGCACTGAACGCGCCGATTGTGACTTCTGGCGAATTGACCGCAACCGCTACTCCGATCGCTACCTCGCAACCGCACCAGAGCGCTGACGTTTCGTTCGACATCGCATCGACAAGCACGCCATTGGACAGATTCAGAACGCTGGTGTCCCCGGGAGCGCCCATAACCTCAAAGCTGATCGTGGCTATCCGCCCGGATCCGCTCACTCCAGTGACGTCCGGGAGGTTGAACAGCACACAGATCATGCCAACGTCCGTGAAATTCCACGAATCAATCGGAACTTCCGTGCCACCGATATCTCCTGCGCCAACCGCAGTCACATTCACAACGCTCGAATTAAACGTAAGCTCGAACTGCCCTGAATCAAGATCAGTGACATTACAAACGTCTATCGTAGCATCGAACGCGTCAGATGCGATATCGGGCGCATTGACACAGACCTGCGCCTGCTCTGCGTTGTTCGCATCACCAACTATCGCAAGGTCGGCTGATGCTGATGCGCTGAATATTGCAAGAACAATCAGCGCGCAATAGGTTAGATATTTCGTCTTCGTTGTTACATCTCCTTTTGTTGTTATATTGCACATCCACATCGTTGTTGTAACAATAGCTACAACTTGTGACACAGATGAATACTATTTAAGGTTTTCGTATCATGAATAATGTGCGAGCATGCTGCGCCATGCGCACAGCTTAAAGCACACTACGCACTTACAAGCACTGCCACGAAAACCTCATTTATCTCTTCCTGAACGCGAAGATCGCTGTTGCAAGGATACCTATCGCAAATAGAGCCCCAAATCCTGGTGTTTTGAGCTCTTCGGATTCTTCGGATCCGGATGTATCTGCAGGGATATCTTCCGTTCCACTCGTGGTTGCAGAACTCACATGAATCTCGACACCGTCCCAGCTTGCAGGGATCAGTTCTGCCATGGTGTTCACGAGCAACCCATCGGATAGCTCCATTTCACAATCTCCCGGAACGATCGTCTCGAAATGTATCGTTGCAAGCGATCCTGACCCTGAGACGCCATCAATCCCGGGGAGATTGAAGAGCACCGTAACTTTGCCGTCGTCGGCAGCCCAGTTATCTGCGGGTATTGCGATTCCACCGACACTTCCATCATCGACGTCTATTACGTTCACGGCAGTCGCATCAAAATAAAGATCGAACTGTCCCGAGTCCATGCCGTTTACGTCTCCGATCTCTATTATGACAGTGAAGTCGCCATCCATAGTTTCAGGGGCATTGACGTTGACACTCGTCTGCGCAGCTACCGGAGCTGCGAGTAGTACCAATACCGCTGAAAGTATGACAATTGTTGAAGTTATTTTTAACATCATCAGATGTATGTTACAAAAACATATCATTAATAAACATTTCGGTGTGATGGGCCCCATCCAGAAATTGCCAGCACCCAGCCAAACATCAAATATTGCCCACTATATAGATAGCACTAATCTCAACTAAAATAACACCCAACACCACCATCCCCCCACATCCCACTACCAGCAACAACTTCAGCCGTGAAAAAACAACCCCATAAAAACAGCCCAAGCTAACTGCCTTCCACCCACTTTTGCACAATACAACAGCCTATAACTCCACAAACCGACTACACCATGCTTTATTTTTGAAATAAGCAATGATGTTGTCGGTACAGCCGATAATAGTAGCTCCTTTCAGTTTGCTTTCAGGGAGCTTATAGTAGCACTTGCTCCTTCTGGACTCGATATTCCCAAACGGTCGCTCGCCAAGTTTCCGCCTGCTATACTTATTTCTCTCAAAGCGACTCCGGGATACCCTTCTTCTGGACTTTCTGGCAGCTCCTTTCCTCTGTTTTACCTGCAACTCGATAGGAGACTCGTCTGCAACCCGATATTTCTCCTCGACATCGTATTCGGGATCGGCGAGAACTATTGAACCAGCAGGCAGAGACAGGATAATACCACCAATCATGTTCGAATGCTTCTTGATGCTTCTTATCATGTTCGTAGAGACTCTTAAGAGTGACTGATACTGAAAATAGTCACGTATAAGCCGTATATTCGTCAACACGTCTCGTTCAACCAATGTATCGCCACTTATTGCCGAACCATCAATACTTGACTTTCAAACATATGCAAAAAATCAATAGCTGAAGCCTTCATCCACATAGTCCCCACTAAAACATTAACCCCCTCGATACTGATTTCGCTACCCCGTGATAAATTTCCCGAGGTTCAGATGGGAGAATAATCTGGCTTGTGTTGAATTCATCTCCTCAACTACTAACTCGATCCCGCGCCCACCCGCACTATTTTTTGCAAGCGCAATATGTATCTCTTCCAGTTCCTCCACAAG
>JAYEGG010000227.1:0-2893 GCA_034658995.1 Methanobacteriota archaeon
GAGACCTGCTTGAAAAGAGTATAGGTGGAGATGGCGTTCCACCGGATGCTCACACTATATGGGATATGAGATGAAAACAGCTAAAATCGTAACACTTCTGGCACTGATACTAATCCTCTGCATGGCATCGACCGCGTCCGCGCACAGGGTGATCATCAAGCCGCAGATAAACGAGATCCAGATAAGAGCGTATTATGGTGGCGGAAGTGCGGACCCAATGGCTTATGCGGATGTGGAGATATATGCAACCGAGGACGGGCAGGAAGAAACGGAACCCGGCATCACCGGCGAGACCGATGAGGATGGAATCTTCTTCTTTCCTCACAAGAAATACGTATCCGAGTACCGGATAGTGGTGGAAGCGACAGGGCATAGAGGCGAAGAGACATTTAACATCACAGAAGGGGCAGAATCAGCGGAAGAAGAAAGTGAAGATGGGCTGCCGCTCACACAGATGATTACAGGATTCGGATATTTAACGGGGCTTGCCGGGATAGCAATGATCATCACAGCCCGGAAGATGAAGAAACAGTATGAAAACAAGTGAGAGATGAGAGAATAAATGGTACACATATCAGATGGTGTTCTTGCAGAGTGGCTATGGGGCGGTGGCTGGGCGGTAACAGCCATAATCCTTGCGTATGCACTCTCAAAAATGAAGACCGAGGACGTGCCACGACTCTCAGTAATTACGGCAGCAGTCTTTGTTTCATCACTCATCCACCTATCGGTTGGGCCAACAAGTGTTCACTTCATATTAAACGGCTTTGCAGGCGTAATGCTCGGGATACTTGCGTATCCATGCATCTTTGTAGCGCTCGTCCTGCAGTGTTTCCTCTTCGGGCACGGAGGGGTCACAACGATCGGGATCAACACAGTCAACATGGGCGTTCCCGCACTCGTTGCATACTTGATATTCAGAGCCGGGACCGGTCTTGACATCAGACCCGAAACAAAGAGTAAGGCATCGCTATTTGGCGCGATCGCGGGAGGCGTGGGTGTAGTGCTTGCACTCCTGTTTCTTGCAACAGAACTGATCACAACCGGCGAAGAGTTCATTGAGACGACGGTGCTTGTCGTGAGCACGCACATCCCGATCATCGCGGTCGAGGCGATCTTCACCGGAGTGATCGTCGGGTTCATCGCGACAGTCGAACCTGAACTGTTCGGGAAGAAGTGATACGAGCGATACAGTAGTGATCTGGCATGATTTCAGAGATCGACAGATACGCGGGAATCTCCTCGCCGATTCACCGGTGGGACCCACGTTTCAGGATTATATCCATCTTCACGCTGATATTCTCAGTCGTACTTCTCTATAACCTGCAACTGGTCATGATCGGTATGGTATTCGCAATTATTCTGACCTGCATATCAAAAATACCGTTTTCCTTTGTTTTCTCCCGCATGAAACTGGTATTTATCTTTGTGATACCGTTCTTCATCATCATCCCGTTCACAATCATAGGGACCGGAGTCGAGATAGCAAGCTTCTGCGGGATCACACTGAGTTACAGGGGAATCGAATACGCCCTGTTCGCAGCGATGATTGTGCTAAAAGCCCTCGTAGCAGTGATGCTGATCTTCCCGATGATCGGGACATCCCGGATGGACATCACGATCAAGGCACTTGAGGGTCTGCACCTGCCAAACAAGCTGGTCCAGATGTTCGCATTCACGTACCGGTACATCTTTGTGCTGGATGATGAATTCATGCGGACAGATCGCGCACTTGCAGCAAGGGGATTTAAAAAACGAGGCAACATGTACACACTCACAACGGTCAGCAAGGCGATTGCGATGCTCTTTGTGAAGAGCTACGAGCGAGCAGACCGCGTCTTCTATGCGATGCGATCAAAGGGCTACACCGGAACGATCGCCACACTCCATGAATTTCACGCCAGAAGACAGGACTGGATCAACACAGCCGTCGTCGTAGGGTTCGCGCTTCTTTTGCAGGTGGCAGCAACATCTGACACGTTCAGCGCAACAGGTGGTTTTATATGACTGCTAAAGCGACAGGAGCTGCGATACACGTCCACGATCTGAATTACGCTTACCCGGATGGAACAATTGCGCTCGAGCAAGTCTCATTCAAGATAGGGAAAGGCGAATCCATAGCACTCGTCGGACCAAACGGCGCAGGCAAATCAACACTCCTCCTACACTTAAACGGCATCCTGCATAGCACCCGATCACGCGGAGCAGTTGAGATCCTTGGCAAGCCCATCGATCCCAAAAAGGTGCACGAGATGCCAAAAAAGATCGGGATCGTCTTTCAGGACCCTGATGACATGCTCTTTATGCCGCTTCTCGGCGACGACGTTGCGTTTGGTCCGATCAACCTCGGTGTTGCGAAAGATGAGGTGAAACGGCGGGTTCGGGAATCACTTATACGGGTTGGGCTTGCCGGCTACGAGACCAGAGTCTCGCACCACTTGAGCGGCGGCGAGAAGAAGCGGGCTGCGATCGCAACGGTTCTCTCGATGGATCCGGAGATCATAGCGATGGACGAGCCCACCGCAAACCTGGACCCAAAGAGCAGGGCTGAACTGATAGCGATTCTAAAAAGACTGAAAAATGAAGGAAAAACCCTTATCATCATCACGCACGACGTGAATGCGATCCCCGAACTTGCAGACCGCGTCATCGTCCTCAACAAGACTGTTGTTGCGGACGGAACCACCCGCGAGGTCTTCGCAGACACAGAGATGCTTCGGGCAGCAGGACTAGAGGTCCCGACGATCATGCAGTTCTTTGAGGTGCTTCAGGCGTTCGGGTACCCGTGCGATGTGCTCCCACTATCAATCGATGGCGCGGTCAAGAACATGACACAGACAATCGAGAACGAAGCCGGGCACGTGCACCTGCATATTCACAAGCACACGCACAG
>JAYEGG010000228.1:0-5724 GCA_034658995.1 Methanobacteriota archaeon
GGGTATCGCGGCGGGCGCGAACGCACCCAACCAATATTCCACCACAGCCTGCACCTCCAAGCTCGCCACTACAAAAGTCTCGATGATGTTGAGCCTTCCCACGCAATGACTTCAGGAACGTGCTACGTCGTCTTTGATATATCATGGGTGCACCATAATGTTTATGAATGTCATCTGCTTTGATCTGGAAGGTCCGCTGTCCCCGCAAGACAACGCTTATGAGGTAACATCCTTAATCGAGAATGGGGACGTAATATTTGAGACGTTGAGCCGTTACGACGATTTTCTGGCACTTTCCGGTCGTGAAAACTACGAACCCGGCGATACGCTTGCGCTCATTGTTCCGTTCCTGCTCACACACGGGATCGAAGAGGCGGACATCACCGAGATCTCGTCACGCGCAAGGATCGTTTCCGGCGCAAAGGACCTGATCGCAAGGCTGAAAACCGATGGTTGGGACGTCCACATCATCTCAACAAGCTACGAGCAACATGCCCACCAGATCGGTGCGGCGCTCGGCGTGGATCCGGACCATATCTCATGCACGAGACTAGATCTTGGGGGTTTACGAAAGCGGCTCACAGAGGATGATATCACATGCATCCGGCGAATCGAGGAGGACATTCTTGACCTCGCTGGCGATGACGACGAAGCGATGTTTAAGCGGCTAAACGATTTTTACTTCGGGGAACTAAAAGAAACAGGATTTGGCGATCTTTTCTCAGAGGTGCGGGTGGTCGGAGGCGCACGCAAGGTAGAGGCGCTTGAGAGAATCGCTGCCAGCCACGATCTGTCGCCAGGCGAACTGGTCGCGGTCGGAGACTCGATCACCGACTTTGCGATGCTCGGGCGGGTCAGGGATGCGGGCGGGGTTGCGATCGTCTTCAACGGTAACGAGTACGCAGTCCCCCACGCAAACATCGCGCTTGCCGGAACCGATATCGGGCTTGTGCGGGAGTTTGCAGAGGCGCACGCACGCGGAGATGATGCGATCAAACTGGCAAGGACGCTTGAGCAGGAATACCTGGATGACCCGCGGGTTGACTGTCTCGCAGGTGCGGACGCAGGAAAGATCAAGGCGGTAATCGATGCTCACAGCGGGTTTCGGAAACTGGTGCGCGGCGATGCTGCGAAACTCGGGTGAACCTGAGAAAAACCGTTCGCATGTCACGGGAGCGGGGGCTTGGACTTGAGGGACGTGCTGTGGCTAACATGTGGCAGCACTATCTGAAAAGCCCTCTATTGTCCCGGCAACTTAACTTTTAGACAAATTTATAGTCCCCCAAGCGTCAACTACCTCGTGCTGAAGCCCTGAGCGACCATTGGAAGCGGAGCATATATGCGCTGTTGTACGATTGTTTTTTCGCCGGATTGCAGTCAAATGACTAAATTGAGATTGTCGTAAAATCATAATTTTTGAATATTTCAGCTTTACTGTCCAAACTTGACCGAGTGCAGCATAGTGATTTTGTTTTAACAGTACTTCAGGAAGTTTCGATTTAGGCGCTTTTCAGGTACTTTTCCGACAATCTCAAATTAGCAATAATTTTATACTTCTAATACTTCAGGAAGTCCATACATTTTATACGAAGAAATATTTCTTACTTCAATCGGGATTTCATAAGTATATCTTCCTCTTAAAGCCATTCCACCATCAACCAAGTCAGCCCATGGTTCTTTTGAACTGTAAATGCTTTGCATTATAGCAAATTCAATTCTTTCTCGCTTTCGTTTATCTGTGACTTCGGTAATGAACAATCTGTAGGCACCAAGTTCTTTTTCAACAGATTTTAATATATAATCCTTATGTTCTAAGAATTCGTCATGATGTGCTTTCGCATATTCCCAGCCATGCCATATTTCTTTCCGTTCTCCAATTTTAGCACATTCAATGTCAAGTACAGTATAATTTCCTTTTATGTATTCGCGTCTATGTTGAGAAAACCGCCTTTTTATTGAGTTTGTTACACCTGCTGAGCGTAAAATATACCCATCTTTATACTCAAATGTAAATAGATAAACCCCGGCAATATCTGAAATTGGCTTGAGTTTATTAATTTTCTCAAATCCAGTCCAAGAAAATGGCCCCTGCCACAGTATATCTTCTGTTTTAATTAAAGATGCATCTCTTAACCTGTTAAAACTCCAAAATATTGGAAGTGATTTTTTCATGTTTTTTAATTCCCGGCGGAAAAGTGTCGTACAACATCGTATATCCGAACTTGGTTCGTATATCCTCACGATTTGGCGATATGTCCGAACAGAATTCGCATAGACATCTTTCTGGTCGAACATCTTCAATCATCATCCTCGCCTCATTTTATCTGTAAGCTATCCAGCGGACTTTTTATCTTCCATATATCCCTGTTACTTACATGCGTATAGATCTCTGTTGTCTTTGAACTTTGTGCCCTAACACCTCCTGGATATACCGGAGGTCAGTACCGCATTCAAGTAGATGCGTAGCGAAGCCATGCCTTAGAGAATGCACAGTGACGTCTTTCTCGATGTTCGCTTTTTTGCAAGTATTTGAGAAGATATTTTCAACCGTCCGAGTTGTCATATGGTTTTCTTTATCCGGACCTGGAAATAACCATTTTGATTAACCATATTCCTTCAGGTATTTCCTTATCGTTTCCAACGCCACATCCGAAAGCATCGTGTATCTATCCTTTCTACCCTTTGCACTTTTTAAGTTCCCGCGGATGCGCAAACCTCCAACATCTGCAGTCACCAACCCCCGCATTAGAAATGCGGGGCATCTTTGACCGAGGGGGGGGGTCGCGTATACGTGATGATGACGAGCGCGGACAGATGTGTGGGGAAGCGATTGAAGTGTATGGTATGGACATATTTTAGTTTTTTTGATTATTTAAAATCTCCAAGTTCGGTGTTAACGACGTGTCGAGCCTTTCCAGGTAATATATCAAGATACATTGTCGGATATGTTTTGTTTTTTTGTTTTTTAGCTAATTCGAAATGACCACGTTTTTCGTAGAATCCTATTGAATCTTGTTTTGAGTCAACTGTTATAAAACGGCAACCGACTTCATCGGATATTTTAAGTGCCTTACCGACCGAAGCAAGTAATAAGAATCCACCAACGCCTTTACTCTCATATTTCTTATCCACAGCCAACCGAGCGATTTTAATTGCAGGATATTCCCCATACTCCACCCTGATACGTCCTTCTTTTTGCACTTCTTCTTTTTCGATAATATCAGTAGTGAAGGTTATATATCCAACCAATTGGTTGAAATGATAACAAAGGAATGTTTTGTTGATAAGTTCTTTTTGGTTTTCGAGTGCATCTTCTTTTAAAAACGCATTTAAGTCTTCCGTTGTTGATTCAAACAGTGACACATCATGACATTCGGTGTATGGAACTATTTTTAACTCATCATAAGAAAAGAGGGTGCACATAAATTAGAATTTATGCGTATTGTACACCCTAATCGCCTCCCTGAAAAACGCCAATTGCTCTTCGGTGACGTTTGGGTTGCGCATACGTTCATCGAAGTTGCGGGCATCCTCGCCTTCGAGAACTAATCCAAGCCGAATTGGTTCTGCCATTGATGTTCCTCCTATGTTCATCTATGATGTTCGTATCACTTTCGATAGAACATCCTTAAATGTACGCATATATAAAAGTTTGTGTTCACATACAAACATCACGACTATTCCTTTTCAAAAATACCCCGTCTGCGGATTGTACTCGATGTCTGCTTCACCCCACAAACCCAATTTCGATCATCCGATTCACACCCGACCCCCAACAACATGAGAAGGCATCGTGCCCGTCTCCGAAGTCACTAAACCCCGGACTTAAGTCCAGAGCCTGTACATAGCGATTCATCATTCCACGCACACGACTCCTGCCCCCAATATCCAACCTTCACAGGTCTTACGGATACCCCCTGTGCCGCGGCGATTGCCTCCAACCGGAATCTCCGCATGATACTTCGGCATCACTACTGCATGATTAGTAAAAAAAGGTGTCGTGCATAAATCATTGCGGAGTTCCCCCGCGTTTCATGTAGTTGGGGTAAGAACCCATCTTATATAAAACCTTCTTGACGTATAGAAAAGTATAAACGCATTTGTCTATCTTGCTGCTGAAATTAGATACATGATGAGAAAAACATCACACTTCAATTTTGCCCCGAAGGGGCTTTCTTGAGAACTGGGCTGTCACATTGCGTGATGTCTGATTGAAACTCCGGTTTTCAGGATATTCAAAAACCCGGGGAGCAGTCAGCACCAGACTCAAATCAACAACACCTTCAAAACCACGCCAACACCATGGTGGCATGACCGCCCCTTGAACATACAATCTTGAGAAGTCAAAGAATGTTATGAGCCTCATCAATCGTCGCGCGACAGCGATATATAGCATAATACGGAGATTTTTTATTAGGTCCACAAATTAAATTGCCGCGACACTATTCTATTTCACTAAATATCATGGGTCGTGCAGTGATTAAGCAATAATACCGCCCCTGCACACCGCAAGTTCCTGATGTAACCCTGGTATGGGACCGCTGCGATTTGAACGCAGGTGCCAGCGTCCCGAACGCTGGAGGATGGTCCAGGCTACCTCACGGTCCCATAATTAAGTGTAGATCAGTAATATGGTGAAAGATCGTCCACCAGTTCGACATGGGCAAGAAGCATCCTCCGGCAGCAGTACCGTTTGACACCGAGATCGTCCAGAACTTTTGCAGGATCTTCCAGCTGTATGCGCTCCTTAAACTCCATCCACGCAGCAGATACGACTTTTCCACATGTAAAACATCGAACCGGGATCATAACTTTATCACCGGTATGACTTTTGTCTTCGTGCTCTGGCTCCACGACCGCCGAACTTCTTTGTTTCCTTGTGTCTCGAGTCGCTGACCAGCAGGTTGTGGTCGTAGTCCACGAATGTCTGTTTGAGTGCCGGATCATTCGTCCACGCCAGCAATCCGCCAGCGATTGCGGTTCTCGCAGCGCCTGCCTGTCCGATAATCCCGCCGCCATGCATATCGACATCGATGTCAATACCACTGACGACACCGTCGCCGGCGAGTATGAGCGGTTCCATCATCTTGAGACGGGCAAGTTCGGGCATACATAGTTCAAGTGGTTTTTTGTTGATGCGCACCCGCCCGCTACCTTCTCTGATGCTTGCGCGAGCAACAGCAGTCTTCTTTTTTCCTGATGAATTGACGATTCTGGTCATCTGGTATTGGTATCTCTGGCTACGCAATATAAAGTTATCTCGCCTCGCCCTCTCTCGGCTGGTTGGGAAACTTGCGTAGACTCCCGAGCGTCACCCCGGGTTAATCGTATTCCCGCCAGGTTCTCCCGCATTTCGTACATCTGAAGAATCTGGTTTCGCTCTCATCTGCTGACCGAAGCTGCCGCAACCACCAGTAAGCGGTATTGTTGCCGCATTCTTCGCACCGTGCGTGCGTGGTCGGAAGCCCGGCGTCAACCTCACCTTCGAGCACCGTGATCGTCTTTTTTGTGCGCCGTTCGACAGATACAACGGACTCACTGCCTTTGCTGTCCTTTGTAAACCCGCAGCGCCTGCAGGTCAGCGCACCGTCCTTCATCACCAACATGGTGCCGCAATCCGGGCAAAATTCCATAACGCAATCATTCAACGTGTCCTGTAATAAAGGTGTTTGACATCATGCTACAACCGCGAGATTCCGGGTGGTGGGGCAGTAGGGGCAGTAG
>JAYEGG010000228.1:5824-12176 GCA_034658995.1 Methanobacteriota archaeon
GGCAGTAGATGTGGTGGGAGTGGCGCAATAACCGGTCTTAAATAAGTGCAGGGTACAGTATACAGCAGGGACGCAATCGATGAAGATTGGAAAACAGAAACTGAAGAACCGTTGCGGCGTGATTAAACTTGTGCCGGAGTCGCTTGACGACCTATGGCATCTGAAGTACATCATCGAAGACGGAGATCTTGTATCAGCATTCACAAAGAGGCGGGTCGAGGGTGCAACCGACAAGCTCCGCCCCGAATCGGCAGAGAAAAGATCGATGCATCTCACCATCGAGATTGCTGGCATGGAGTTTCACCGTTTCTCAAACCGGCTGCGGGTGCGCGGCACCATCAAAAAAGGAGTCGATACAGGCGAGTACCACACCATCAACATCGAGACCGGGGGGGTAATCGAGATCGACAAGTGCTGGAAGCCAGATCAACTCGAACGAGTCAATGAGGCGAAAGCTGCATCTGAGCGCCCACGCGTGACAATCGTGACGATTGAGTCGGGAGAGGCGTGCATCGGGCTTGTGCGCCAGTTTGGGGTGGATATGGTGTCCCAGATCACCCAGCCACCCGGAAAACAGCATGGTGATTTCACACGCGATTTTTTCGTGTCAGCCTCATCTGCGCTCGATCAAGCCGTGGGCAGGGGACCTGCGCAGGACGGAAACAACCAGCAGGCAGTCATCATCGCGGGACCAGGGTTCATCAAAGAGGATTTTATGAAACATCTGCGGGAGACTGTGCCGGAGATCGCTGCACGGGCTGTGATTGAGGATACGGTGTCCACAGGTACCCCTGGATTTCTGGAGGTGCTGCGGCGCGGCGCGGTCGACAGGATCGTGCAGGAATCGCGGATCGGCAGGGAGGCAGAGCTGATGGACTCGCTCATGCGCGAGATTGCCACCGACGGGCGGTGTGCTTACGGGATCGCGGAGGTTGTGGATGCACTCGAGTTTGGCGCGGTCGAGACACTGATGATCGTTGATGAGACGCTGCGAGGCTTTCGCGAGGCGAAAGCCGGGTCTGGTATCGATGCCGATGCTCTGATGCGGAAGGTCGAACATGCGCAGGGCAGGGTCGTTGTCTTCAGCTCCGAGTTTGAGCCGGGAACGCGCCTTGATGCGCTGGGCGGGATCGCTGCACTGCTCAGGTTCAAGGTTGGTTAGGGGCGCCCGGGAAATAGCGAAGAGCCCATCGGGTGTCCATCTCATGGTTTTTTGCACCTCGGCTAAACATGTACCGTCAAATCAACCTGAAACCACTGAGATTCGCCGGCAGATCGATCAGCGCAGTCCGCAGCACCGTGTTCGGGATGTTAAGCACGCCTGGCTGCCGTAATAGCGTATTAGCATCTGAGACCTGAGGTGCGGTTTCATCGAACAGTTCGGAAGTTTTGTTCGTTTCGGTTTTCTTTGCAGCGCGCCCCTGTGCATCATGTTTTCTGCGCTTTCCCCCCTCCTCCTTTCCTTTTATGTAATACTGCCGCAGCAGGTTCTTTAATCTGGCATCATCGGTCTGACCTGCCAGGGTATTGTACGTGTCTGATACCCAGCCGATCTCTGAATGGTGGTGGTACCCGACATTATACCCGAGTGTATACATCCGCTTGATCAGTTCCTGCACACGTTTGTTTGTTTCGGACATACCTTTTTACACGATTTTACCTGAAATGCGCAGTCCGTCTGCCGTGAACTCGAGTTTTCGCATCTCACAGTCGTGGGCGGTTCCGCACATCTTGATGATCTGTATTGCACGGGTCATCGACCTGCCGCGCATGAAATTATGGAGAAAAACAAGCCCGTCGCAGGCGTACTGCTCTGCAGAGTATGTGCTTGGATCAACCATCTCGGAAAGCAGGATCGTTGTGCAGTCCAGCTGGCTTAAATTTTGTATGAACCGTCCGATCTCCATATCCTTTGACGTCTGATCATTGATGCTGAAACGCAGCGTTGACATTGAATCGATCACCAGACGCTTAATCGAATGCCTGTTTACAGCGTCCAGAATCTCTGCATAGACACTGGACGGACTGATGCTCGCACCAGAATCTGCGTAATCCGGTACTGATTTAACGTCCCTGAAGAACAATATGTCTCGCCCGGTTAGCGCCGGTATATTCAGGTTATACCCGGACATGTTTTCAAGAGTTGTCTCTGCGCCACGCGTAAGCGACACATAAAGTCCGGATACGCCAGTGCTTGCCCCATACGCCAGAAACTGAACGCCAAATGTAGTTTTCCCACTGCCAGGGGGTCCGCTCAATACATAAATTCGATCCGGGATGAGCCCACCCTGGATTACATCATCAAATCCCTTTATTCCTGTTTTAATTCTCAACTAAACCACCCTTTGGTAATATGATGGTGAAGATGCTTCCCTTGCCTTCTTCGCTCTGTATTTCGAGTAATCCGTGATGTAACTCGGCGATCTTCTTCACGATTGCAAGCCCAAGACCTGTGCCCTCGTGATATCCTGCCTGCTCAAACTCCTCGAACACCAGTGCCAGTTTATCGGCAGCAATCCCTGTACCACTGTCGGATACTGCGATCTCGATAACGTCCCCGACATCCCTTACCGTGACTCGAATACATCCGCCTTCCGGCGTGAATTTGATCGCATTGTCGATCAGGTTGATGACCGACCTTGAAACATGGTTATGATCGATTTTAGCTGAAAGCACATTCTCCAGGTCAACGTCCAGACTTATGTTCTTCTTATCTGCAAGCGATCTTATGTTACCCACGATTTCATCGATCATCCCGTTTATATCGACCTCTTCAAGATTCAGAGTGAGTTTTCCGGACCGGATCTTGCTGACATCAAGTATATCATTGATCAGATAAGCGATGTTATCGCTGTTCCGGAGGATCTTGGCAAGAGCGCCCTTCTGCTTCTCATTCAGACTGCCGAACCGTTCGCCATGTAGCATTTCGGCGTACGCATGGATGGCGGTGATCGGATTTCGCAGTTCGTGTGACACCGTGCTCAGGGCATCGTCCCTCGCCCGGATAAGATCTGTGAGCTTGGTGTTCGACTGTGCCAGGTCATCAGTCACCTTGCTTAGCTCAGAGATGCCGACTGCATCATCGCCGTGCTCTTCGAATCGCCCGAAAAGCACAGACGGCGGTCCGATCAGGTCAGTTGCATACGGAACATCGGATGTCGGCTGGATAGGCACCTGATCGATGATGGCAATCCTTCCATCATCGTCCTGCACATATATGCCAAAAGGCGCATTGATCTGCTTGTCGGTTAGTATATTCTTGATCTCGCTGCTTATGCTCGCGTAAGCGGCAACATCCTGCACGATTTCAATGGCTGCGAACGGTTTGTTAAAGGAATCGACAAGCGGCATGATCGAAAGCGTTGCATCGAACTTTCTGCCATCCCGGTCGCGCATGGTCTGGATGATAGTTACTGGTTTGTTCTGTTCAAATGACATCGAGATGCGGTCATGGATGCTTGGTTCATACCCGCACCGCTCGTAGTAATACTTATCCGTATCGTCGCCAAACACGTGCGCATACCAGTCATTGACATACCGTATCCGCATATCCGTATCAAGGACGCAGATGCCAACGCCAAGCCCCCGTATTATGTTGATCATATCCACACGGCTGACCCCTGCAGACATATCGTATGGAATGTTTATAAATATTTGCGGTTGAACAGATGTTATGAACACCCGTCTCAACATTGAGCAGTCAACGATCACCGGCACAATTCCTGCGCCACCATCCAAGAGTTATAGCCACCGGGCGATCGCGATCGCCGCCCTGTCAAACAGCTCCGAGATCGCATATCCACTCCTCTCGGCAGACGTGAAGGCGACGATATCCGCATCAAGGAGCATCGGGGCTGATGTGAGTGTGTCAGAGTCAGAAGATCTGCTGACCATAAGCGGCGTGCATCGTCCCGCGGTGCCAGGTGACGTGATCGACGTCTTGAACTCGGGAACGACCCTCCGGTTCTTCACGGCGATAACATCGCTTGCGCCGGGAACAAGCGTCCTCACAGGTGACGCATCGATCAGAACGCGCCCGAATGACCCGCTCCTCCGTGCGCTAACCGATCTTGGTGCGGACGTATTCTCGACAAAAGGAGACGGGACCGCTCCAATTGTGGTGCGAGGACCGCTCAAAGGCGGAAACACACAAATCAGCGGCTCAATCAGTTCGCAATTCATCTCTGCGCTCCTGATTGCATGTCCGCTCGCAAACGAAGATTCTACGATCTCGGTTGAGGGTGAACTCAAGTCAAGACCTTACGTCGATGTCACGATCGAAGTGCTCAGCGAGGCAGGGATCAGAATCGACGAAAAAGATGATTCAAGTGGTCTGCGGTTCGTAATCGGGGGAAATCAGACGTTTGATCTTAAGAGGTACACGGTGCCAGGGGATTTCTCGTCGTCATCCTACTTGCTTGCCGCTGGCGCACTATGCGGCGACCACGTCACGGTCCGGAATCTGTATCCATCGGCGCAGGGTGATTCAGCAATCATCCGGATTCTTGAGGAGATGGGTGCGGACATCATCTGGAATCAGAAGACGGGCGAGGTTAAAGTCACTAAAAGCGATCTGCACGGTGTAACCGTTGATGTTGGCAGAACGCCGGATCTCGTGCCGACGCTTGCGGTGCTCGGCGCATGCGCATCAGGCGAGATGCGGATTATGAACGCGAGCCATGTCCGGTATAAGGAGACCGACCGGCTACATGCGATGGCGATCGAGCTTGCGAAGATGGGGGCTAATATCCACGAGACCGAGGATGAACTCGTGATTCATGGCGGCGAGGTAAAGGGCGCGTCGCTTCACGGCTGGGACGATCACAGGATCGTGATGTCGCTTGCTGTTGCAGGGCTGGTTGCTGGCGATACGGAGATCGACACCGCGGAATCAGTTGCGGTCTCGTACCCAGGGTTCACCCGGGATATGGGGCGGCTTGGCGCGGGGGTGCGGGAGGTTTGAACACGGATAGCCAACCCTGATACTGGATCAAACTCCCAATCGATCTTTGTATTGCAAATACCACACAGAACCGGCACGCAACTCGGGTTCCATAGACCTACGCCGAATGATGGGATGCTGGAAACATACGTCAAAATTAAATACATCTTTGAAGACATGATACACCGTGAAAGCGATCCCAGATTCATGTACTCTGATCTATCTCACAAAAACAGGATTATTGGATATATTGTTGAAAATATTCGACGAAATATGGATCGGTGAGATTGTGTATTTCGAGTCGGTGGAAAGAGGCAAAGAAGAGCAGAAATCGGATGCATTTATATTAGAGAGGAAAGTGGCGGAATCATTCGGCATAAAAGTTAAAGAACTGGAAGATAAAGAAAATTATGAGCGAGAAAAGCTTTATTTTGTCGGTCCAGGTGAGACAAATGTGTACAAGATCGCAAGTCGGGATAAAGCCCGGATCGCAATCACATCTGACGCAGTGGCATATAAAAAGTTCGTAAGAAGGGGCATTAATGTTGTAAGATCGGATGAAATACTCTTAGAGGCTTTGAAGAGAGGTATTCTGAATTTTGAAGAGTTTACAGATGGTTTGATAAGACTGAGATCGGTTGGAGGAACAACAGAAGAGAGAATAGCTTTCTTGGTAAAGAAGGCACTTGAGGTGTTGAAATGAAAAATGTTGTGAGCATGCGCTTACCAGAATCGGTTATAGAAGAACTGGAAGATATTGCAAGGGCAGAGTACCTTGACATGGTAACCTTGATCAGAAAAATGCTGCTCGAAGATGTTGAGGAGTACCTGCTGAAGAGATCTGCAGAAAGATATAGAGAAGGCAGAATAAGTATAGAAGAGGCTGCTGCTATAGGTAAGGTCAGTGTGTGGAGAATGGTTGAATATCTAAGAGATAGAAATATAAATCCACCTCCAGAGGCTCTGGCTGAAATGGAAGAGGGATTGGCACGTACCGAGAAGATACTGATGTGCGATAGCGAATCGGAGATTACCTCGTGACCGTTATGATCTCTGGGTAGGGGAGTTGGTATACCAGTGGAATAATACTATGATCGTTATCCCGAAGTGTCCATACCAATCGAATATGTGCGACTACATGAGTCATCAAAGGTGAGCATCGCTTGCAGTTTCGTATTCATGGTTCTTTTCAGGATATGGGGTGGATTGGTGCGGGGATAAAGGAAGTTTGAAGGTATCCACTCCAAAAAGCAGGGTAATATTGTAATGGTCGGTTGGATGCGAGAACACACGCGAAAGACGTGGAGACAAAGATTAACAACACCCTTAGCGTCTCTCGCGCCTTTCTCGTTAAATTGAAAAACAAGAACGCAAGGTCGCAAAGACGTGGGTGGCGCAAAGAATAAAAAT
>JAYEGG010000229.1:0-2869 GCA_034658995.1 Methanobacteriota archaeon
TCATTTTAAGTATGTGTTTAGCCAAGGCGAAAAACCACGAGATTACACAAGATTTCACGAGATTAACACAGAAATCTTGTGGAAATCAGTGTAATCTTGTGGTTCCGTATGTATTTAGCTGCAATCTGATAGTTAGCTAAACACGTACCATTTTAAAAATATCGAAATTCTATGGGGTTTTGGTCACTGTAACTCGAGATGCCAAAGACCCCACATTTTTTCACCCAACTCAGGCGGATTCAGTCAATTGCACGGAAGATGGAACATAACTATTCCCGATTACGATTCTATGCTTTCTGGCAAGAAGAGTAACCGCCGCCAGCAGGGAAAAAATAGACCGGACACGAACTCATATCCGGGATGGAGGGGGGGCGAGCAATTTTGTGCAACGGCTACCCCCCTTTCAGTCTACTCAGCCACCTTTACCATGCACGGTCGGATCACCTTTGATTTGTATTTGTACCCGCGCTGCAGTTCCTCTACAATAGTGTCGCTTGCAACGTCGCTCTGCACTTTAGCAACGGTCTCGTGCAGGTGTGGATCAAAGGTCTCGCCGACCGCCTCGATGTGTACAACATCCTCTTTTTCCAGCACAGCCCATAACTGCTGGAAGATCATCTCTATTCCTTTTTTGACGGCGTTCACATCATTGTTTTGCTGGACCGAGTCAAGAGCGCGATCGAAATTATCGATCACTTCAAGCAGTGATAGGATAAGCTCTTCATTTGCATATTCAATCGAGTCTATCGTTTCTTTCGCGGTTCTCTTCTTGTAGTTTGCAAAATCTGCCTGGAGCCTCTGTAATCTCTCTGTTAGCTGTTGCAACTCTTGCTGCGGTTTGGCATCGGCATCCTCTTTGATCGCCTCATGAGCATCTTCATGGGTCTCGGCATCTGTGCGATCGATATCAGACCCAGTCATAGTCGTGTGGTGCTTGACCCGGTTCCGGAGTCAGTTCCCTGCGTGTAGCTGAAAATATATCATCGATCTTGAGAATCATGGTTACGGCATCGGTGGCAGATTTCAGGGACTGGGTTTTCACGCGGAGTGGTTCGATGATACCCTGCTCATACATATCCGCGACCTCGCCGCTGTACACATTGATCCCGGATGAAAGGTTGCCTTCGATGTGCTTTGACTTAAGGGCGGTCAACAGATTATCGGCGTCAAAACCGGCATTGTCCGCAAGCGTGTACGGGATTGTTTCCAGCGCATCGGCAAACGCACGCACCGCAATCTGCTCCTTACCGCCAATGGTTGCGGCATACTTCTTAAGACGCAGTGAAAGCTCAATCTCACATGCGCCACCGCCTGCCGTAACCTCACCATCCGCGATAGTGTCTGCCACGACCCGCAATGCGTCATTCAGTGCGCCTTCGACGGTGTTTACAACGTGCGTGGTGCTGCCGTGTGCGACGATGGAGACTGTGTGCGGACCCGTGCAACCCGTTATGTGCATCAGTTCCTCGTCTTCGCCGCCCTTTTCCTCGATACGTCCGGCTGTGCCGAGATCGCTCTCTTCGACATCCACGATGTTTGAGATGATGTTTGCACCGGTTGCCCGTGAAATCGCTTCTAAATCGGCGTCTTTGACCCGTGCAACTCCGAGTATCCCGCGTTTGATAAGATAACCTTGCGAAGACTCGGTTATGCTTTTTGCGGTAAATACGACGTTTGTACCGATGTTGTAGAGGCTATCGATGTCTGATTTGATAGAAGCCTCCTCTCCATCATAAAATCCCTGCATCTCGTCCGGAGAACTTATTTTGACTTTATCTTTGCTTTTTCCGCCGGGCATTACACCGAATTTTCGGTATTCTATGCTGGACGTTAGCAGTGCTATACGCGCATTCTCGACGCGTCTTGGCATGGCATCGTTCACGCGAGACTTGTCAAGCACTATACCAGTTATCAGTTCAGAGTCCTCGATGCGCTTGCCAACGCTCGCCTTGATCAGGATGTCGTTGAACACATCAACGATTCCGTTTTCCTCGACCGTCTGTGCCGCCTGCACACAAAGGGGTGCCAGAGTAGATCCTTCCTGCACCTTGCCAACCATCGCGGTCGCTGCGATGTTCTGCAGGACCTCTGTGTTATCTTGTGCCACATTGGTTGCAAGTTCGCTAAGTATCTCCTGTGATTTGCCCTCTGCCAGTTTGTATCCTGCATTGATAGTCGTCGGGTGGATGCCTTGATCTACCAGGTTGCCTGCTTTCTTCAGCAGTTCCCCTGCAAGCATCACAGCGGAAGTTGTGCCGTCACCGGCTTCTTTTTCCTGTGTACTCGCCACGGCAACGATCGTTTTTGCGCTTGGATGCTCTACATCAATCTTGCGCAGAATGGTTTCCCCATCATTGGTGATTGTAATATCGCCCGCAGCATCGACCAGCATTTTATCCATGCCGCTTGGACCGAACGTCGATTTTACTGTGTTTGCCACCGCCATGGCAGCATTGATATTCAGGTGTACCGCGTCCTTCTTCTGTACGCGCTCTTTACTTGGATCTATTACGACTATTGGTTGAGTTATCTGTCCAGCCATTCGGAACCTCCATAATTGGTATGATTTTAACTGATAGTACTTCTATAAAAGGATTACGAAAGGGGAGTGCCCTGCCTAAACCGTTTCAATGTGGGGGGAGGTTTATGCGAGCGGGCACATGGAGGGAGGGGGGGGAGTTGGGAATTTGGGGGGAATGTGGTAAAAAAGTTATTTTCCCGCTCGCATATATAACAATTAGACATGATAGTATATAAACTTTGCGGCTCAATGGCTACATAATCGCAGGGCGGTATGTCAGATCACAAAACACGACGATGGCGAAACTGCGACAGATCGTTTCGTTGTCACGCCCCCACTCATCTGCAC
>JAYEGG010000230.1:0-2839 GCA_034658995.1 Methanobacteriota archaeon
AGTCCGAGCAGGCGCCTAAGACCGCAGCATGGTATCAAACGGTGACTACGGAAACTTGGGGGACCCAATATGCTCTCCTTATGCTTCCTATGGGAATAGGAGTATGTAGTATCAAGCCTATGAGCGGTAACTTCCAAATGCTTAAGAACTTCTACTATCATGTCGTGAGACTTGCCTTTAAGTGGATCAATCGTCGCAGCCAGAAGAAAACTACAACCGGGATCAGTTTCATCGTTTCATCCAATTTAATCCACTCCCAAAGCCAAAGATACATCACTCACTATACAACCTGAACCCGTAGAGGCTGTGCTTGGAAAGCCGGATGAGGGAAATCTTCAAGTCCGATTCTGTGAGGGGGCTCATAGTAACCTCGGGGCTATTACCCCATCAAGAGGCGCGCTATGAGTCCTACTCGACATTTTAACATGTTATTTTCTGGCAAGCCCATAGTGTAAATTCACTCGCGTTGGTTATACAATTCGTTTGAACGCGTCTGTTCACGAATACGAAATGTGTTTGAGATGTGGGTATTGACTGTGTTTTTCCTGGCACGAAACCATTTCGAAAAATCACAGGGCTAAATAACCTTTATATGAAGTCAGCCATACCCATAATTGGAGATGTTACTATGCCCAACACCAAACAGATGGAAATAGACTCCTTAGAAGATGAATTGAGAGATTCTAAAGCTCTTAACAAAGCATTGACGATACTCGCCGGCGAAGTTTCATGTATAATGGGTGATATGACAGAACCGGGCGAGGCTGAAGACTTCTTTGCAATTATGGGTGAAGCTTCGGGAAAGCGGCTTGGGAAAGCGGTAAGAAAACGTTTTGGCGTGATTGAAAACGTGGAAGAGGCTCTGGACACATTTATCTATCACACAGATATGTGGTATGGATATGAGATGGAACTCGACCACATAGAGGGTGATACGTTGTATATCAATATATTCAAGTGTTTCATACGTGACATTCTCAAGGACCGCAAACTCACGACAGAATCTCCGCTTTGCGCTATCACGCGCGGGTATCTTGAAGGAGCATTGGAGGAGCTTACCGGGAAGGATGTAAGCGTAGAAATCGTGTATGGAGACGTAAACGGCATCTGTCGAGAGAAAATCACAATTAATTGAGATAGTTGCAGTCAAATACGCAAAGAACGAGGCGGTTCTTGTGCCAGAAGGTTAGGTAGAGATCGATCTGGAATTATCTAACGATCTATTGCTAGCGCGGGATCGTAATTGTCTCACAAACGATTTTTTCACAAAAAATCGAGTAAAACTGCCCTTCAGGCGAGGCTAGCGATATACTTTTCGTAAATATGCGTGTTTGACTAACCCCAAAATCCTGACTTACTGCCCGCAATGAGCAATCGTACCGGACCTAAGTGTGCACAATACTGCCTTAAATCCGGCTATTTTTTGTTTTAATCTCCAAGTGGCACGACGTTCTGAGCCTGTTTTCCTCGCTCGGTTTGCGCAGAGTCAAAAGATACGCGGTCATCATCACGTACAAATGCGTTGTCTTCTATGGCTGTATAATGCACAAAATAATCCTCACCGTCGTCACCAGTGATAAAGCCATATCCTTTTTTGATATTGAACCATTTAACTGTTCCTTCCATCGTAATCCTCCACTAAAATAATATAAAGCTGGAAGAGCTAACTTCCACAGGTCGCCTCTCTTTACTTTTGTATTACTTTAGGTTCACTCACCAGTAGGGGCAAGTCCTACATAAATATTTGGGTAAAATATTTTCGTTCTATGTTTACACATCCCGGTGCGGCACAAGATCGCAACCCGTGCATGGCAGGCACATTGTCTCTGAGATGCTGGCGTTAAGCCCGCAATCATCCAGCACCTTCCGCTCGAATCTTGCCAGCATAAGCAATCGATCTGCGCTTGGGCGCGCAGCACCCGGGCAGACATCTACAAGGTCCGGGCGGAGCGGATGCAGGACAAGCGCGCGTAGGATCGGGATCACTCCAAGTTCTGCAAGCACCCGCACGCCTTTTTTTACGGTTTTATCAGATTCTCCAAGACCGATGATGAAGTTTGAGTAGACCCGGTTCCTGCCAAATATTCTGGTGGCGTCCTCAAGTGACTCAAGCACAAAATCAAGGTCCATGTCGGCACATGCTCGTTTAAAGATGTTTCGATCCATTGTTTCGACGTTGTACTTGATTTCAAGAGCTCCTGCTTCCTGCAGGACCAGGGACGAGTCCACGGTTGGATATACTGAGACGCCGATTGGGATATTATATCTTACAAGAGATTTCACAATGCGGGCAGCCCGCACAACCTCGTCCTCAGGGGAATGCTCAATCCCGGACGTTATGGAGATTGCACGCATGTTTCCCGTCTTGTATGCATCAGCAACCATCTTCAGGACCTCGTCACGAGACTTGGTTCTGCCTGCAAGCTTCGGGACCGGGCAGAACGCGCAATTGTATATGCACCGCTCGCTGATGGTGAGATATGCCTGCTCAGGGCAGTGCAGCAACGTAGGTTCGATAGTGCCGCGCACAATCTCCCTGCCATCACAGAGGATGGCAACCTCATCGCCTTCCTGCGATACTCGCCGCACCTTGAGCCGGGCATCCGGGTCTCTTCTTGCCTCCAGGCGAACGCGGTGACTGCCTGATCTGAAGAAAAAGGAGGAGATGCCCGCCCCTGGTCCTGCGGTCGATACTTTCGGGCTGTCGAGCAGTCCGGGGTCAATGTCTACCAGACCCTCTGCGATAAGGATCGCTTTGGTTTCCGCATCCATTATTGTATGGTACTTCGTGATTGTGGTTTAGTCTTTTTCCTGGTGTCTGCTGATTCTTAACCGATCT
>JAYEGG010000231.1:0-2832 GCA_034658995.1 Methanobacteriota archaeon
GCAGAGGACGCGGGGGATCGCAGATGGGTTGTTGTTTCTCTCTCCCGTCTCTCTCGTCTCTCTGCGGTTTTTCGAATCGTCCCAGAAAATAATAAAAAGTGTCAATTCTGGTGTTCCGGAGGTGCCGATATCTGCACTTGTGTTTCCGTTCATCGGGGCTGTGATGAGGGTCGGGTCCATTTATTCTAAAGATGCTGCGGAAGTATTTATATTATGAATCTAAAAATACAGGTAAGCCAATCGTGTTTTTGTATCATCCGAACGAATGCCTGGATGCTGGTGAGGTGATGGCTGCAAGGAGGGCTGATAGTCTCATGGGATAATTATTTGCTGATGTTATCAGGCACAGGTTGAAACTGAGGAATCTGGGGCTGCAACGCTATGGTTGCTGGATGATGTCCGATTTGACGCAAACTTCTTAAGGGCGAGAAGGTTAAACTTCGTTGAGAAGAATGAATTAAAAGTAGGATCCTAAAAAATACGTTGCAGATTGATAGAGGTGCCTAACCAAAATGGCGATGGAAATTGATATTAAGAAAAAGTATCCGGTGCATGAGGTAAGCAGTATTATAAAGTCAGCACTGATAAGGGATGCTCACATAGCCTCATATAAGAAAAAAAGGTATATGCGTGTATGTGTGCAATTTGAGAAAAAATATAACATGAGTTCTGATGAGTTCACGGATAAGTTGGAATCAGGTCAGTTAGATGACAGAGATGACTACTTTGATTGGTTTGCGGCAAAGAAAGGTTTAGACATCTGGGATAGGAGACTTCGGATACTGTCTGGGGTCGAGATGAGATGAATGTCAGGGAATACTATGCCGCTTTGCAGGCGATCATCAGGGACTACCCCTTCGTCATTCATCGGAACATGGAGTTCGATGAGATTGATCTCTATGTTGGGTATTCCAAAGGCATGCTGGAATTCATGGATGGCTCAACCCTCCGTTTCATTGAATTCGTTGAAACCCATGAGGTGGAGGAAGTAAAACGCCTGAAGTACAAATATCATTTGCAATCAGAGACTGGAGATCTAATAGCGAGATGGGACAATGTGCCGCATCATCGTGATACAAGTTCATTTCCACATCACAAACACGACAAAAACGGTGTTCATCCATCAGAACCTGCTGACCTAAAATCAGTTTTAGATGAAATAATAGAACATGTTCAGTATCATGTTGATATAGAACCACAGGATTGGCACAGAAATCGTAACTACTCAGGTACCTAAAACACCATCATGCGACTTCGCTATATCGGCACTACTTGGCATGGAACACCGCATGAGCCAAACAGGGAGTTTAACCGCAGAGTACGAGAGAGGGACGCGGAGGGGAAATAAACGGTTATAGGCTCTCTTGTTCCTCCGCGCCCTCCGCGGTTATTTTTCTTGCCAGAAATTGTAGAATCGCAATCGGGTGACCAATCAACATACCGGAGTAGTTACCAGAAATCTTGCGTAAATAGCTGCACCGCTGCGGGCTTCGCATTTCGCATTGGTGCAGACTTGTGGTTTGTGCGAGAAAGGGCAGGGTTTTATAGCACACGACAGGATAACGATCCCATGTATTTCCCCATAACCAATGATGTGGAGGCTCACTCCCCCTCCCTGAACAGGGAGGATTCTGGAACCGTGGATCTGGTGCACAAGGTCGGGCTGCCACGGCTGCTCGATCTGCTCTCGAAGCATGATGTGTCCAGCACATTCTACTTCACAGGCATGTTCGCGTGAATGCGTCTCCTGAATCGGTGGAACTGGTGCGCGAGCACGGGCAGCGAGACCTTGATGTCATGTGTACGACCATTTTCCGGATCGTGCTTTTGACCTGATGGATCTTGATGAGCAGATACAGGAGTTGAAGCGGGCGAAAGACGTGATCGAGGGTGTTTCCGGAAGAATCTATGATTTCAGGGCGCCAGCGCTTCGGATCAATGAATGCACGATACGTGCGCTGGAAGAGACCGGGTTTACGACAGACAGTTCCATTGCATCCCAGCGCTTTGATGGACCGCTCACATTTGGCTCGAAACGGAAGTTGAAGTGGCTGGTTGCACCGCGGTCGCCGTACCACCCTTCTTATGACTCGGTTGTCAAGAAATGTGGGTCGAAGGTGCTCGAGATTCTGATATCCGCGTTTGTTTCCCCGTATATTGGGACCGTGATGCGGGTTGGGCCCTCCGGTGTTGAAACTAATCGAGAAGATCATCTTCCTTGAATCATCAAAGACCCGGAAGCCTGTCGTCTTCCGGTTCCATCCGAATGAGTGTCTTGATGCAAAACCCGGTGCTGTTGCTGCGAGGCGGGCTGGTAACTTGGTCGAGTACATATTTGCGGATGTTATCAGACCGCGTCTCAAGGTCAGGAATCTTGGGGTGCGGGCTCTGGAACTGCTGGATGATGTTATTATTCGTGCGAAGAATGCGGGGGCAGAGTTCATGACGGTACAGGAGTATGCAAGGCTGGTGGAATGATGAGCATTGATGACTATCGCGCATCCCGGTCTTTCGTCCGGTGCGTGCTGATGATGCGGGGGCTTGGGATCATATAGGGGCGGCTTGTGAGAAGGATGCATCCCCCATCCATGGTTTTTGGGAGTACTGATATCGACAGTCATCGCGCATACCACAACAATCACATTTTTATCTCCCTGTGATGATTCGGATGCATGAAGTATGATGTCGCAATGAAATGCATCTCTCCCGAATTCTCGAGAGATCTCGTAACAACGATCTTTGATCGGAGGTTGAATCTTGAACCGCTTTTGACATCCCTACCAACAACTGAACATCTTGCAGATTTCATTGCGAAGGTAACGGGCGATGAGG
>JAYEGG010000232.1:0-2825 GCA_034658995.1 Methanobacteriota archaeon
ACGTTATGAATACAAAGAGCTGTAAAGTTATTGGGTGATTGCGTTGTTTCGATGTTGTTGTTGTTGATCGGAGTTTGTCTCTACTGCTATATGGTCCGGATATCCGGGAACTATCAGAATTTTGACATGATACTCGAACAAGTTGACCGCCTTGTTGCAAAGACATTTGTTATGTAAAGGGCAAAATCGGGCAGGAGGGGCTCCGGGAATGTGATTGCGGATGTCGGTCCTCTGCACCCCCTGATCCGGCATAAGGGACTCAGTTGACCGCCACAAGATATTTATATTGTTGACTGAGATGTAATAGTATGTATCAATAGTTGATACAACAACAGAATGGAGGAGGAGGAGGACAACAATGAAACGAATTAAGAGTGTATCGATTCTGATAATGGTTGTGATTCTGTCATTATCATTTGCGCTCACTGCTTGTACGGCAGAAGACGCTCAGCCCGACTTTGGGGGCTGTGAAAACCAGGGCTGTCATCCGGACGTTGCTGCGAACTTTACCACCTCGCTGCATTAAAACGCTTATGGGATGATGGGCGAGTACGAGCGAGGGGCTGCAGGTCACTTCGGGATCGATATGGATGCATTCTACGAGGAGGGTGGCTGCGCCAACTGCCATGCCACCACATGCACAGTATGTCATGTGGGCGAGGGCGGACACGGCGGAGAGATGAGTATCGAGATATGCGATAAATGCCATCTCAAGAAGCAGACCTCGACCTTTGTGGGAGATATGCCAGCACACGGCAGCAAGGGACCTCATGCCGACGTCCACTATGAGAAAGGACTTATCTGCACGGACTGTCATTCCGCAGAAGAGATGCATGGCGATGGTAACACGTATGCTCACCAGCAGCAAGCGGTAACGACGGCGTGCGAGGACTGTCACAGAAGTCCTGGAAAGGTGGTCAATGAGCTGAATGTGACACAGTACTCACTGGAGATGCCCGCGCATGAAATCCATGATGCGACACTTGATTGCACGGCATGTCATGCTGGATGGGTGACGACGTGCGTGAACTGCCATCTGGAGACCAGGAAGCCCGACGGCATTGTGACCGATGAGTTCTATCTGGTTAAAGCGAGCGATGGTAAGATAAAGCCATTTCTCAAGATGTCTGCAAGTTATGGTAACGAAACTCACATCGGTTATGCAGAGTGGATGCCTCATACGATAACTGCTGAGGCAAAGGACTGTGTATTCTGCCATGAGGACAGGGAAGTGCTCTGTGAGGGCTGCGAAGGTCAGATGCTTGGGGATGGTGGTTCATTCATCCCGCAGGAGACGATAGACCGGATAATCGGCGCACACATTACCACACCCACGCCAGCAGCTACTGAAGCTGCTACTGAAGCTGCTACTGAACCAACACCCGCAGAAGATACGCCGGGTTTTGCCGGGATGTTTGCGGCAGTGATCATCGGGATCACGTATCTGATGGCGCGCAAGCGAGTATAGGTGCAGGAGCTGATCAACCGGGGTGCAGGGGCGATATTCATCTGCACCTCGCATGATCAGGCACCCCGGCAGATGCATGTGGAATTAATAATATTAGCTGTTTTATGTATATTTATGAATAAGAAATGGTACGGATTCATGGAAATCAAACAGAAAAGGAATGGACTTGCCTGGTATGGGAAAGTTCAAAGATCATTGGTCACGGCAGACAACATAACAGCGATCATCCAAGGAGATTTGAGCACGCGGATTGTGGAAAGACGTTTAATGGAAATATGGGCACAATTCTCCACCATAATAAAGTGCCAGAGAATACAATAATTACGGTTATATATCTATTCCTTATAGGATATCCGGTAAGACATATCCTGCTTAATCCGCGCATAACTACCTGAAATCGCATTTAACACCCCGTGGAAGGAACGGTAAGAATCAAACCGTTATCCATACCACCCCCAACATGAAAGCCGGGATTTGCGACCATCAAATCAGCTTAATTGAGATCTTGAATCTCCGATCTTAACGCCCACACCAAAGTAGCGGGGTGCCAGAGAAAGTTTTAAGTATACTCAGATAATTCTCACACTGCACGTAAATATCATTCCGCCACGACCCATGCAGGGTTTGCCGCCAATCGGCTACACAACAACCTGCATAGCAGGTCAGGATGGATGTCCATGTCTCGGCTCCCACCCCACACACAAGCGGATATCACCGGATCGCAGGATTCCGGAGACCTGCCGCACAAAGGATGCTCTGCAAAAGCACGATGGTCAGGGCACAATATCAACCTGTATCTATTTATCTTCGCAATCGTAGTCTCGTTGTACGATGTGGTGAGTACTGCGCTCTGTATCGACTTCTGCGGCTATGGTTATGAGGCAAATGCACTTCTCAGATGGATTATCCACGATTTCGGTGTGGCAGGCTTCATCGCTGCGAAAATATGCGTGACTGCGATTGTCCTGGCGGTTGTTTACTACATCATAGCAAATAACATTCATTTCGGGGGCAACAGCCCAAGCGGGTTTTATGGAATCTATTTCGGCGTGATATTCAGCAATATCTATGCAGGCACTTCAAATATCTCCATAATAACCGGAAACGCATCTTTTTATTTCTTAAACTTAAACTGCATGCAGATGGTGCTTGTGTTAGCGTGTGTGCCACTGATCACAGTTTTACTGCTTGAAATATACCGTAGATGCTAACTTTTTTGGAAGTCCGGGAATCTTAGTGGTGGCAAGAGATATAGCTCAGGCATACACCTATTTTTCATCAGTTGATTCATGGAATCCCGCATTGGCACTCAATCGGAGTCGATTTGCGGTTGAGATGGCGGTATACAAGAGTTTTG
>JAYEGG010000233.1:0-2813 GCA_034658995.1 Methanobacteriota archaeon
GAAGCTCGTCCGCATCCGCGATCTCTGATGCCGGCGCATGGTATGCGACACCGCCGGCTGCCATGATCAGCAGATGATCGCAGAGCAGGAGACCGCGGCTGAGGTCGTGCGACACCATGACTGTGGTGATCCCTGATCCGGTCAGTGAGCTTAGCACGCCCTCAAGACTGGCTGATGCGTGCTGGTCAAGACCGGTGTACGGCTCATCGAGCAGCAGCACGGATGGGTGATGAATGATCGCACGTGCAATTGAGAGTCGTTGTTTCATCCCTCTTGAAAACGTGCCGACCCGGCTGTGCTTTTCAGATGAAAGATCGGTTTGTTTGAGGACGTCATCGATTCTTGCATCAATTCCCGGGATTTCATACATCTTTCCGAAGAATTTGAGGTTTTCATAAGCGGTCAGTTCGTTGTACAGGTATGTGTTGTGTGAGATCACTCCTATGATCCCTCTCACCTTTTCCGGCGAGCTTTTCACATTAAAACCGCCGATCTCAGCATCACCACTCGTTGCTTTGAGAAGGGTTGCCATAATCTTGAGAAGAGTCGTTTTTCCTGCCCCGTTCGGTCCGACAATCGTCAGAAAATCGCCTTTCTTGACAGAAAAGTCGATACCGGCAAACACCGTCCTTCTGCCAAAGTTCTTTGCAAGATCATGAACGCGAATCATTATGATCGTTCTCGGGACCGATTGCATTTATGATTTTCCATAGCTCATATCACATATCCCGTACTCCGGATGCACCAGGTGTTTGGGGCAGGGGTTGTCCGGATATGTGCATCCCGTGTTAACGACCTGCAAGTATGTATCAGCCGCTATCGCCATCGTCAGACTCAAACCATGTCTGGACCCGCGTTAATCGGCGGGTTATTACATTTTCAAACCGCCAGAACAAAATAAAAAGTCTCGACCGAATAGGTTAATATGCAGAGATTGCGCATAAGTATCTATGAAGATCAAAGAACTGTTGTTTGGTCCGATACCAAAGCAGACTGAGAGCGAGTATGCCGAACTGGATCTTTCACAGTACGAAGAGGTTATGGAACCTGAGCCAGCCGAGACCTACATACGTGTTGCGGAGTTGAGCAACCTGGACGGGATCGCAGACCTGAAGAAGGAGATCTACGAGGGAAACGTCGTAGTTGTGGATATCTCGGCAATTAAACGAGATCAGATGATGCTCGAACGCGCGCTTCGTGACCTGCATGATGTGGTGAGCGATGTGGATGGGGACATCGCAGGACTCGACGATGATCTTGTGATCACGACTCCAACCGGCATCAAGATCGATCGATCGCGGATCGGCGGAAGATAATTCGCATATAAGCGCACCGACCCCAAGGATGAAGATCAATAGTCCGCTGCAGGCTTATGAGTACCTGCCGAAAACCAATTGCGGCGAGTGTGATGAGCCGACGTGTATGGCGTTTGCCTCACACCTGATAGATCGGGCAAGAAAGCCAAAGGACTGCCCGCCGCTGCTCGATGCCGAACATAAGGAAGATTACACCACACTCATCGAACTCCTTGCCCCTGAGATACGCGAAGTCTCTATCGGGACCGGCGAACATAAGGTTACAATCGGCGGGGATGATGTGCTGTACCGCCACAAACTGACTTTTTTCAATAAAACAGCGTTTGCTTATGACGTGCATGACACGATGGACGAGAAAGAACTGATTGATCGTGTCAACAACATTCAAAACTACAAAAAATTCTATATCGGTGATTTCCTGACGCTTGATGCAATCGCGGTCAGATGCGTATCAGGAGACGCGGGTCAGTTCGCAAAAACCGTGGAAACAGTAACTGAAACGACCAAACTGCCGCTCCTGCTCTGTTCACTTGATGCGGAGGTTATTGCGGCAGGACTTGCTGTTGCCGCGGATCGAAGACCACTGATCTATGCCGCCACAACCGACAACTGGCGCGAGGTTGCGGAACTTGCACTCAAATACCAGGTTCCTGTGGTGCTTTCTGCGCCAAATGATCCTGATACACTAAAATCGCTTGCAGCAACATTTGAGTCGCTGGGCATCACTGATCTGGTGCTCGATCCGGGAACTGTCCCGACCGGACCGGGGCTTCGGGACTCGTTTGAGAACTTCCTGAAGCTGCGGCGTGCAGGAATTGCGGAACAGACCGATATTGCGTACCCGCTGATGGCAGTGCCCATGACCGCATGGAACGAGATGGACGGTGTCAGTGCCGCATACTGGGAGAGCGTGCTTGCATCCATATTCACAGTCCGGTACGCGGATATCATGATCCTGCACAGCATCGAGCCATACTCGCTCTTGCCTGAACTGCATGTCAGGGACACAGTCTACACAGACCCCCGAAAACCGGTGATGGTCGATGCAGGCGTCTTTGAAATCGGCTCGCCCGGTCGCAAGTCGCCGGTATTTGTGACGACGAACTTTGCGCTGACATACTACACTGTGGAGAGCGATCTGGCGTCCAACAGCATCGATTGCTACCTTGGCGTGGTGGATACCGACGGCATCGGCGTGGAGGCTGCGGTGGCAGGTGGGCAGCTGGATGCGGGCAAGATCAAGGGTATGTTTGATTCTGCCAACTTTGATGTGCGAGAGAAGACTGATCACGGCATCTTGATCCTTCCAGGGCTTGCTGCGCGGCTGCAAGGGGATGTGGAGGATGCCACCGGACTTGAGGTGATGGTCGGACCTCCGGATTCGGGACAGCTTCCGCGGTGGATGGAGACAAAGTGGTCTTGACTGATTGCGATCACGACAAATATTTAATTAATGGTCACTTATATTAAAAATCACAAATCCCTTACTGAAGTACG
>JAYEGG010000234.1:0-2802 GCA_034658995.1 Methanobacteriota archaeon
TAACAACGGGGGATATTCCTTATTTACTTGATTTATCGTGGAGATCAATTTCACGGGAATTACCAAAGAGCCCATTTCTGCTGGCGATTTCATGCGCTCTTGGTCAGGGAAACATGCCGGGAGGAGTGCTCTTCTTCGGCGGTTTTTTTGCGGGAACGTCAGCCTACCTTGTCCTGCTGCTGCCACTCGGTTATCTGGGCGGCGGCAGAACATGGCGTCGGATCGAGCTTATTGTTGCGCTGCTTTCAGGCGTCTTCTTCCTCATGAGGGGAATAGCCAGATTCATGGCGCTATGACTCGGATTATCCGGAATAAATTAAACAGTCCCCATGCCAGTTGACAAGCATCATCCAATTGTCGCGCACCCAAACATCACCGATCAGCCCCAAGCGGGCATTTCTGACATGTACTCTCTCGCCGCGTCCTTTGCAGTTGTTCGGTCCATCTTACGCGTCATCATCATGAAGCCAGTCATCCCTTCGAGGACATCGTCATAGCTCTTGAGACGCCCCTCCGGCGTTGTGCAGTGTGCACAGAACGCATTATCGGTCGATCCTCCGCCGAAATCCTCTGGTGCCACCATCGGCATGCCGCAGCTCATGCATTTCCGGACATTTTTGGATGGTTGGTTGAATGTCAGTTTGTATCCGTTGACATCCTCAACCGTGAAGTCCCTGATCCCGAATGGTTCATCCTTGATCTCGACTGTGATCCTGACATTCTTACGCTTCAGCTCATCGTAATACTCGTCGATGTCGGTGTCGATATTCAGATACAGGTTCAAACCAACACCAAGCTTCTCATCGCCTCCGACACCGATGTTTTCCGCCAGATCAAACATCAGGGACATTTCATCCTTCGTTAGGCTGGCGTACTGCGGGTTGTCTGCGTCAGGGAAAGCCATGTCCATCTCAAATCCGAGAGAATTTCTGTAGAACTCAATCGTATCCAGCATATTCCTTACGGAAAGTAGTGGAGATATCACACCCATTTTTATTCACCAATCGATTTTATGGGCTGTTGTGGGTGATAAATCTGTTGGATGGTGGAATTGACTTTTAATATTTTCTGGCTGGCTGCAAACGTTTATGCAGCCCCGCACCGCTAAAGAAGACCATGTTCGAAGTCATTCCAGCCGTTGACATGAAAGGCGGCAGGTGCGTGCAACTGGTGCAGGGAAATCCCGAGAACGAACTCGTCTCACTCCCAGACCCCACCCTGATTGCGCGTGATTGGGAGGATCAGGGCGCAAAGACCCTCCATCTGATCGATCTTGACGGCGCGATCCGTGGAAAGCGGCAGAACGCCGGAATTGTGGAGAAGATATGCGAGGAGTGCGATTCCGAGATTCAGGTGGGCGGCGGCGTCCGGTCGATGGATGACGTCGAGAGCCTCCTTGGAGTGGGGGTGGATCGCGTGATTGTCAGCACCGCAGCGCTCCAAAACCCAGAATTCGTCCGGGAACTATCCGACCGATTCGGAGGCGAGCACATCATGATCGCTCTTGATTCTGCGGGCGGGGAAGTCATAATCGAGGGATGGACCCGTGGATCCGGGGTCAGATCGGTTGATACCGGAAGGAAATTCGAAGAGCTCGGCGCAGGCAGCATACTCTTCACAGACATCGATAAGGAGGGTTTGCTTGGAGGGATTGCGGCAAACGCCACCGCAGAACTGGTGCAGTCAGTCAGTATACCGGTGATTGCATCCGGCGGCATCACCACAACGTCCGATATCGCCGCAAGCAGGGACGCCGGGGCTGCTGGCGTGGTCATTGGAAGTGCGCTCTACCTGGGGCGATTCACGCTGCAAGAGGCGATGGATGCGTGGCTGCGGTGAATATGCGCGGGTGACGGGTGGAAGGCGGATGCGCCCCAATCGGGGCAATTTGTGTAAATCAGGAAACTCCCAAAAATTAATGTACCAATCATGGTTTATTTCAGTAGGTTGTATACAAAAATCCGGTCAGGATCACGAATCGCACGAATCACCACTTTTGCGAGCGCATGAAAAGAGCACATACTGAAAATTTTAGAAATACGCGGTGTGTGCCAATGAACAGGACAAATTCGTGATATTCGTCAGATTCTTGGCATTCGTGTTAAATATCTTGTAACTACTCAGATATGTTGATTGGTCTCCCGATCGCGATTCTATGCTTTCTGGCAAGAAAAATAACCGCTGAGGGCGCGGAGGTCGCAGAGAGAGCTGTATCATCCTCCGCGCACTCTGCGGTTAAATTCCCGTTTGGCTCAAGGCTTGTGTTCCGGGTCAAGCAGTGCCGGTATAGCGAGGTCGCGTGACACTGTTTTAGGTATCTGAGTAGTTACAATATCTTGCACCAAAGCATTATATGGGCGTGGTACCTTCTGCTGGTAACTTATTTATTGTGAGTTTCCTCAGTTGCTGACAAGGGTTTTTTCGCCTCAGATACACAACATGCCTCAAGACAATCCAATGTGCCCGGAACATAATAAAAAGACTCATGGTCCATGGGGAAAAATTGTAAAAACAAGGGGGGGGGATGAAAATGAATGATATCATCAAGAAAACAAGCATCTGCCGCATCCACGAGGGGCGACTGATCCAATTTCCTTTCTTCAGACTTTGTGGGGGTGTAACTCTTACGAAAGAGTGCCTTATTTTAACACCAGTCAGAAGAACGCGGAAATATCATTTCATCAGACTACTGGTACTTATATGCCTGTGTACTATTTTAGTATACATCTTGCCAACTGTTTCGCAATTGATTTTAATACTTATCACGATAGTCGTTGCGACACCAGTGTATAACAAATTATC
>JAYEGG010000235.1:0-2783 GCA_034658995.1 Methanobacteriota archaeon
CCGCCCCTTCCCCCTCTTCACGGGTTCATTTTCTGTGTTCTTCTTTCCAGCCAATAAATATACACCTCGGGTTTCTTGTTTGCTACAGATGAATTAAATAGTTTGGGTATCGTTATAGTAGTGTATCGTTATAGTAGTATATGCCCGATGGCGCTCTAATCGAGAGTCGAGGGGTGGAGTGAAGAATGATCCCGATTGCAAAACCCATGATTGGTGATGGTGAGATTCAAGCGGTTACAGAAGTCCTCAAGACCGGAATGCTTGCGCAGGGGCGGATGGTTGCTGAATTCGAGGGGGCTTTATCTGATTATATCGGAATAAGGGGCGCGACAGCGGTCAGCAATGGCACGGTCGCTCTGGATATTGCTCTCAAGTCGCTGGATATAAAGGAGGGGGATGAAGTCATCGTTCCCGCATTTACCTTTATATCTACCGCGAATACTGTTCTCTTCCAGGGCGCCAAGCCTGTTTTTGCGGATGTGGACATGACTACGTTCAATATTGATCCGGATGATGTTGTGGCGCGGATAACTGATAAAACGAAGGCTATTATCGGTGTGCACCTGTTTGGTCATCCGTTTGATGTGTCGGGGTTGCGCGATATCTGCGAGGACCACGATCTATATCTGATTGAGGATTGTGCCCAGTCGATCGGCGCCGAGTACGATGGCAAACAGACCGGAGGCTTCGGAACTCTTGGCTGTTTCTCATTTTATGCTACAAAGAACATGACTACCGGGGAAGGCGGACTGGTGACAACCGGTAGCGATGAATTGTCAGCGAAATGCCGGCTGCTCAGGAACCATGGTGAAAGCCAGAAGTATCAGCATACGATGCTTGGGTACAACTACCGGATGACTGACATGCAGGCTGCAATCGGTATTGTGCAACTGAAGCGACTGGATGAACTCAATGAAAGCCGGATCCGGAATGCGGCGTACTTTAACAAGCACCTGAAGGTGTCAGGGCTTAGAACTCCGCACAAGAACCGGAATGTTACGCATGTATACCACCAGTATGCTGTTGTTGTGGAGGATGATTTTCCGGTGACAAGGGATGAGTTTATGGAGTATCTGAGGGGCGCAGGTGTCGGGTGCGCCGTTCACTACCCGCTTCCGATACATAAACAACCGCTGTATCAGGAATTGGGCTACACCGAGGATAAAGTCCGGTGTCCGAATGCCGCGGAATTGTCTGACAGGATTCTGAGTCTGCCAGTCCATCCGGCATTGAAAGAAGAGGACTTGGCATGTATCGCCGATACGATAAACGGTATTGAAAGCAGTAGCAGGACGTGAATACGATGAAAGTAGGGGTTATCGGAACTGGAAACATGGGCAGGAACCATGTCAGGGTTTATTCGGAACTCAAGGATGTTGAAGAGGTCTATGTTTTTGACATCAACAGAAAGAATGCGAAAAAGATGGAGGATTATGGTGCCATCGTCTGTGAAACGATAGACGATCTATTGAATCATGTCGACGCCGTTAGCGTATGTGTTTCAACGCAGTACCATCTTGAGATTGCTAAAAAAGCCATCGAAAAAGATGTTCACTGCTTGATAGAGAAGCCAATCACATCGACCGTTCGAGAAGGGGAGGAATTACTGAATTTACTGGGGGACAAGGATTTGATTATTGGCGTTGGTCATATCGAGCGGTTCAACCCAATAGTTGCGGAGATCCGGGGAATGGTTAAAAATCCGCTTTATGTTGAGATGAAGAGGCACAACCCCACCTCAACAAGGATAACAGACGCAACCATCGTTGAAGATTTGATGGTGCATGACATCGACATCGTATTCAATGTGCTGTTTGGTGGGGATTATGATATTCATAGTGCCGGAGACGCTGATATATGCGCAGCGCTGGTCAAATTCAATTCTTCGATAGTCTTTCTTTCCGCAAGCAGGAAGGCATCAAAAAAGATCCGGACGATATACATCGAAGAGGAGGATATGTCCATTGAAGGGGATTTCATGAACCAGGACATCTATGTGTACCGAAAGCCAGGGAAATATCAGGTTAAGGATGAGAGATACGTACAGGAGAATATCATCGAGAAGGTTCTGGTCAACAAGGTAGAGCCGCTCAAAGAGGAGTTGAAGACCTTTGTGGACTGCGTGAAAGATGGCAGAGAATTTCCGATAACGCCTGCACAGGCACTGAACAATCTTAGAATATGCGAGGAGATGCAGCGGTTGAATGGCATACTTTAAGCACCCCACAGCGGTTGTAGAGAGCGACGCCATCGGGGACGGGACGCAGATATGGCACTTTGCGCACATACGAGAGGGTGCTGTGATTGGGACGGGTTGCAATATTGGCAAGGGGGTGTATGTCGATACCGGTGTACGAATCGGGGATAACGTGAAGGTTCAGAACTTTGTCTCGATCTATAAAGGCGTGGTGCTTGGGGATGATGTTTTCGTCGGACCATCAGTCACTTTTACAAACGACCGGTATCCAAGAGCGTTCATCTGGGATGATGATAAGATCGTTCCGACGTATGTTAAAAATGGGGCGAGTATTGGTGCCAACTCAACCATACTGTGTGGGATTACGATAGGGGCGTATGCGATGATCGGGGCAGGCTCGACCGTCACAAAGGATGTTCTGCCGTTTGGTCTGGTGTACGGAAACCCTGCGAGACTACATGGGTTTGTCTGTTATTGTGGGCGAAAGCTGAGCAGGATATTAAGAGAGGATGGTGATAAGACGATTTATGAGTGTGAATGTGGCAAAGAAGTGGAGATAATGAGATATGATGGGTGATCATGGGGT
>JAYEGG010000236.1:0-2780 GCA_034658995.1 Methanobacteriota archaeon
GCACTTGCAAATATAATTTTCATATTCGGATTGATCTTCAGTAGTTCCTTTGTGGTCTCGATCCCATCTTTGCCAGGCATTCGGTGATCCATAATCACGATCTCAGGAGGTTTGTCCATTGTTTTGAGTATTTCGACCGCCTCATCGCCGTCATACGCGTCTGCAACGATATCGTGTCCGCTCATCTCAAGAATGTCACTATAGAGTTCGTGAAGCATCGGTTCGTCATCCACAATGAGTATCGCTGCCATGATTGATCACTCCTTTGGAAGCAGTATGATGAAGTTGCTGCCCATTGTCCGGTCTCCACTGACCCGGTCCTCTACCCGGACGCTTCCGCCGTAGCTCTCGACGATGTACTTAACGATAGTAAGCCCGAGACCTGTGCCCTGTGCACTCTCGCCAGCTCTCTCTAGACGGTTGAATATGATCTTCTTGTAGGGGTCGCCGATGCCGCGTCCCTGATCCTTAAACTCAAACTTCCAGTATCGGTCATCGTCTGATGGACTGATATCAACATCGATCTTGATGATCTCGTGTTGATCGAATTTGACTGCATTGGTCAGGAGGTTTGAGAAGACGCTAGAGAGCATCGCGTTGCCGCGGATGAAATAGCTGCCTTCGGTTATATTTGAGTTGATCTCGACATCTCTTGATTGTGACCTTGTGGTCTCGACTGCGCTTGCAAACGCCGGGTATATATCGATCCTTGTAAGTTCTGTCTCACCTGACTGAACCTCTGAGAGTGTCTTCACGTCGGATATGATCTCGGAACTTCTCCTGACATGATTAAGAGCGATCTCCACATATTTCCTGAATCCGGGGGGGAACTCGGGCATTCGGAGTAACAGGTCAAGATACCCGCTTGTAACCTGACTCGCGTTGTTTATATCATGACTCATGAGGTCGATATAAAATTCCGCACGGCGGTATTCCTCCTCGATGCGCTTCTCTGCTCGTATGTGCTCGGTGATGTCCCTGGAAATTTCTATGACTGCGGTAGGTTTTCCCCCACTATCCTTAAATGCAGCATTAGCAGTGCAATGGAAATGTATTATATTCCCGTCCTGATCGATCACTTGCGTGTCGTGCTCATGACCCTTTCCGTCCTGAAATGTCTTTAGTGTGAGGCAAGGATGCGGCTCGCAAGGTTCTTTTCTTCTATGATATACTTCATAACATTTTTTTCCAATAATATTACTTCCGAATATTTTCTTGGCGGTTTCATTTGCCCAGATAATATTCAGGTCTTTATCCATCATGCTTATATGGTCACCAATAGACCGCAGCATGGAATCGAGTTTCTCTTCACTCTCCCGCAGCGCCCCCTCCACCCGCTTGCGCTCGGTGATATCAACAAGGACCCCTCTTAAGCCAACAGGTTTGTTTTCGCGAATAATAGGGGTGGAATATATGATGGCAGGGAACGTGCTTCCATCTTTCCTCTGCACCAGGTATTCCCGGTCATTCGGATGTTCTCCCCTCATAACCTTCCCGGTATTTTCTTTAGCCCTATCCCGGTCTTCCGGAGATAGCATCTGGAGGATGGTCAAACCCCCCTCAAAGTCATCCGGGGTATAGCCGAAACAGTCAAATCCGGCACGGTTGGTAAACGCGAGATTGCCCCGTTCATCGGTCTCAAAAACGGTTTGCGGCAATAACTCAGCCAGATCTCTGAACTTTGCCTCGCTATCTTTCAATCTCTTCTCTATCTGACTTTTATACAGAGCCATCTCGATTGGTGCGAAGAGCTGCTCCTCCCGAAACGGCTTAACGATGTATGCGTAAGGCTCGGTGCTCTTGGCTTTATCAACCAATTTAAGATCGGAATATGCGGTCAAAAATATAACAGGGATGTCTAATTTCTCTTTTATTTCGCAGGATGCGTCTATGCCATTTTTCTGTCCCCTGAGGACGATATCCATCAATATCAGGTCGGGCTTAAGTTCACTTGCGGCATTTACGGCAGCATCTGCACTGCTGGCGCGACCGACCACATCATAGCCACTATCTATGATCGCCATTTCCAGGTTTTCAGCCACAACAGCTTCATCCTCAACAATCAATATCCTTGCTTTCCGCATATCGACCCCGCATTAGTATCTTATGTTGAATTCTATATTAAAGGTTGCGCCTGCCTCACTGATTGCCCCAATGGTTCCATGCAACTGATCTTCCGTGAGGATCTTTATCAGGCGCAAACCCAGCATTTCGGTGACACTTTTTATTATTTTCTGGGACGATTCGAAAACCGCAGAGGGACGGGAGAGAGAAACAACACCCCTCTGCGATCCTCAGCGTCCTCTGCGGTTAATCTTTTTTTGCCATGATCCACTTATCCGGAAGAAATTAAAAAGTCTCATTCCGGTTTTACTGATATCAAATCCAGGCGGCAGTCCCACACTGGGCTGATGAACAGACGTTCATCTGCCTCCACTAAACCGATCCCATTTTTGTTCCGTTTTATCGCTATATGCAAAGACATTTCTTCGCTTAGCTTGAACCGACCGCCCAAGATTTCTCTTGCACCAATCAAGAACTTTTTTCGTCGGAACCATTTTTCTCCTGGTTCTGACGTTTTTCTGTGGTCGCTAACGGTAGTCCTCTCGCGTACGTGGAAAAACGCGGTGCACCCATCTAAACTTTCTCGTCTCTCTCACCGTTGCGACTTTCTCGTTAGATCAGATGTACGTGTTTAGCTAACTATAAGATTGCAGCTAAATACATGCGGATTTTTCGCCTTGGCTAAACACATACGATCAGATGAACGAGAAAGACGA
>JAYEGG010000237.1:0-2776 GCA_034658995.1 Methanobacteriota archaeon
GATCATGATGAAAAACACCCCGAACACCGCGGCATACCGCAGAAACACGGTGACAAGTTCTGTGTGCGCGTCATCGACCGTAACAAGCATCTCATCGATCTGCGATGCCTGGTTGTCGCCGTGTTTCGTGTATAATTCGTAAGAAGTGGCAAGTTCCCGTTCGGAGGTCCTTGCAGAGAGAATTCCCGTTACAACGGTTATCAGGTTGGTTGAATTGTTAAGTCCGCTCATAGCCTGCTCAAAGTTCGCCTCTCCGACACAGAACGACTCGCTTGCAACCTCCATGTCAAACCGGTACTCAGACTCGAGTTCCTTCACCTTCAGATCCACATAAGTCGTCTTTGTGAGGTCCTCTGCCTCCCTGTATGCGACCAGAGCCTGCTCGTAGTAATCGATCGAGAGGCGTGTGTCGTTCTCATTCTCGGCAAGCTCCTCAAAATAGACACCCTGGTCTGTGAAAAAATGTGTCAGCGCCATTCTCGGGTAAATCGTGATGAAATTCTCTTTTGCCTGCTTATAGCCTTCAAGCGTGTCTATATCACCCTTCAACTGGGTAGCCTTGGTCAGCGCGGTTTCATGCGACTGCGGATCGCCTTTTGATGCGAGATCATTGATCTCATCGAATTTCAGGAGAATGCCGCCCTGCCCCGACGCAAGGTTCACCCACTTCCGTGTCGTGGCGGTGATCTGGTTTGCAGGAAGGGTTTGCAGTGTGATCAGGATCTGTTTGTGCATAATGTCCAGTTCCTGATATCTTGCAAGCACAGGCGGTTTCACCTCGCTTGCCTGCTCGACCAGTTCCCGTTTCAGCGCATCGTCCCCGAGAGCGGGTGCTGCGAGCATGGATAGCACTGCGACGGCAGCCAACAGATTAATCACCGGATCAATCGCACGAACCATAATATAACCACCACGAAAAACCATATATGCGTTGCGGTTAATCCGGGAATATGGTAGGTTTTCTGATCGGTGCCGGACATGCAGGGAGTGCGCTTCTGGACGCAGTCTGCGAGCGTGGCGCAGGAAAGAACCCGATAATCGCGATCAATCCAAGGGTTGCACTTGAACACGTCAGGAAGAAGGAGCAGTACCTGCTGACCGATAAGGGATTCTTCGGATCAGGTGACGACGAAGTCGGGCGACGGGATTTTGCCGATACCGCTGCATCTGCGTCTGCAATGGACTCGTGTGACGCCACGCTGCTTGGATTGCTGAACGATAACATCCAGGACGCCGATTTCGCAATTATTTTCCTGGGTCTTGGCGGAATCACCGGACCCGGGATATCGCCGATCATAGCACGCATACTAAGCGACCTTAACATACCAATCATGGTCTTTGGCGTGCTGCCCGCCCGGACCGGAACCGGAACCGGCGCAGATGCACGTGCAAAGTACCGGAACGTGAGCTATGCGATCGAGCATCTCAGGAAATATACTGACGCGTTCATCCTGATGGATAACCAGCGCATCGCATACACAAGCAACATCGAGAGTGCGTACCCGCATTACAACCAGTATGCTGCCGCGGTCATCTCTGACATCCTGTCCGGATCCGACCCGAAGGTGAGCACCGCATCAAGCCTTGGTGTCAGGGACATCATGTCATGCATATCCCTCCCCGAGGGCGGTTTTTCCGTGTTCGGGCGTGCAAGCGTACTGTCAAAGGACCTGCCCGGATATTTCATCCCGGTAGGAGGGCACAAACCGATCGATGTGCCAACACTGATAGGCGTCGCCGTCGAGAAGCAGTCAATGGAAACGGATACAAAGGCTGCCCGAAAGAGCACTGCGCTCCTTAGGGTGCCGCCCTGGTACATGAAAAAGGAAAACGCGATCGATACAGGATCCATAGAGCGATTTTTGTATGAAAACTCACCGGCTGACCACACTCTCGGGATTTCTCTCACAAAGCGACGGCTTGTTACGCTGACGATGCTGTTCACGTACCAGTACGGCGATCTGTCCGAATTCCTGACCGTTGGTCAGTAAGATCAGCGATCCCGGAAATGTCGTGGCTGGATCTTTTCTGTAGCGCAATCGAAACGCCGACTGATCGATCAGCCATCTTTGCGGCTTTACATATACTATAACACCGGCAGAAGCTATGGAGAGTTTTTATTTCAACATCTTCCGTATAACCCATCTTCGTCACTATAAATAAAAAACGCTATCGTTGGACCGCACCATTTTTCAGATCTGTTCTACAGCCTCTTGACCCCGATTGATTTCAGATGACTGTTCACTCCCAGATATTTGCAGTTGAACATCTCCAGAATGTTTTTTTGCATGTTTGTCATGGTCATAAGTTTCAGTATCCGGGATTTATCTCCCTTCAGACCCAACTTTCCAATTTCACATCTCTCCATTGTACGATACAGTTTATTCACACTGCTCACACCCCCCAATCCTATGTTCCCTGAGCTTGTTGGTGATAGTTACATCCAGTAGATAAATAGAGAATGCATATCGTATAATGTGCGCGGACATGTTCTTTCATGTAAACATAGGTCGGCGAACTTGAGGAATGATTTCACTTCTTTGAATCCTTCCTCTACCCTATTTTTATCCCTTTATGCCTTGATAAGTTCTCTGGGACCGAGTCTATACTCCGGAGACTTTTTAATTTCTTCCGGATAAATGGATCATGGCAAAAAAGATTAACCGCGTAGGACGCGGAGGAACAAGAGAGCCTATAACCGTTTATTTCCCCTCCGCGTCCCTCTCTCGTACTCTGCGGTTAAATTCCCGGTTTGGTTATAGTATCCCACAAATCC
>JAYEGG010000238.1:0-2774 GCA_034658995.1 Methanobacteriota archaeon
ATCGTCGATCCCGCGCTGATCCGACCCGGAAGGTTTGATCGGCTCGTGTACGCAGGGGTGCCAACGAAAGTGGGCAGGGAGGAAGTCCTGAAGATCCACACCAAAGGGATGCCGCTCTCCGATGTGAATATCGGTGAACTTGCTGAGCTGTCTGAGGGCTATGTGGGATCTGATCTCGAATCGCTCTGCCGGGAGGCTGGTATGCTTGCGATGCGCGAGGACTCTGACCATGTTGAGATGCAGCATTTTGAGGAGGCTTTGCAGAAGATAAGACCGACTGCAAGCGCTGATCTCACTGATCATTACCAGCGTGTGCAGGAACAGTTCAAAGGTGGAGTCGCAAAGAAGGAGCAGGGGTCATATATAGGATATCGGTAGTAGAGTTAGGTAACTATGTCAGTCATACTTGTAACCAATGACGACGGCGTCTACTCATCAGGAATCCGGGCAGCACACAGAAGCGTCTGCGATATAGGGGACGTCACTGTTGCAGCACCCTCCATGCAGAAATCAGGCGTTGGGAGATCGGTGTCGGTCTTCTCGCCTCTGCGGATGACTGAGATCGAACTGGAGTCATTCAGTGCTTATGCGGTCGGTGGCACCCCAGCAGACTCTGTAATCCTCGCGATCTTTGTTATTCTGGACAAACTTCCTGATTTGTGCGTATCGGGTTTTAATATTGGCGAAAACATCAGCACCGACACGGTCACCACGTCGGGTACGGTCGGTGCAGCGCTTGAGGCTGCAAGCTACGGCATCCCAACGATTGCGGCGTCGATCCAGGTGGCGGACCAGGGCGATAAGTTTGACGACCACCGGCATTATGAATACGACTTCAGCGTCGGCGTCGATCTGGTCAGGCGAGTTGCAAAACGCACGCTCGACCATGGTTTTCCTGAAGGCGTGGACTTGCTCAACATCAACATCCCGAGAGATGCGCTGCCTGATACCAGGATCGAGATCACCCGGCTGTCAAGGAAGATATTCAAGACCGCGGTTGAGCAGAGACATGATCCGCGGGGTCGCCCGTACTACTGGATCAACGGCGATCTTGTGCAAGACGACGTGGCGGGCACCGATGTACACGCATTCGCACGTAAGCATATCTCGATCACACCGCTCTCACTCGACTCGACCGCCGGGATCGACCGGCTCACGACGTGGGAGATTCCTGAAACGCTCACCGAGGCGGTTAAAGCACTCTATCATGAAGAGTGATGCGAGAGCTGCCCGGTGGAAGTGACTCGATTTGACGGACGTGCGGCTGAGATGCTGGCTCGAAGCTTGTGGTATGTGACGTCTGGAATATCTCTTAGCATGGAAACTGTGATGTCATATTAGCATGTGCCGGGGCGTGCATGAATTTTGCCTCATGACCCCTAACATCGATAACTTTTAAATAAGATAACTCCAATGAAAAGGTCATAAAGGTCTATAACCTTTGATTATACCATAATAAAGGAGGCTAAATATGGCAGAACATATGGCAGAGTATTACAGTGGTTTGTCTGTTGACAATATCCTAACCTTTGAAGTTGCGCTTGTTATTGGTTTTCTGGCGGTCATTGCTTGTGCTGCCGGTATCCTGTTTCAGATGTCGAAATGGGGATACGGATCGGCAGGATATGGAAAAGCGGGCCAAGGAGGCAATATAATAGCGTTCCTGAAGCTGTTTTTGTCCCAGACATTCGACAAGAAACATGAGCAGAGTGTGCTCACGACAATAGTGATGGACATCCTGATCCAGCGGCGCATCCTGAAGCGCAGCGTCCTCAGATGGGTTATGCATATAACGATCTTCTGGGGCTGGATGATGCTGTTCTTCTTCTCGATGGGAATCTTTGTGGTGGAACTTCTCAGCAAGGCAGGCATATACCATGCCGAGGTACATCCACTCGTCGAGAACTTTCCGTTGATCGTGACGTTGAACTCGGTATTTGGATATGTATTGTTCGTTGGTGTGCTGATTGCAATCGCAAGACGGCTCTTCATAAAAGAGGTTCGAGAGGGTACCACGTTCTATGACCTATTCTTGATCTGGGGACTGTTCGTAATCGTGATAACAGGCTTCATCTCCGAGGGCATCAGATACAACGGCACCGAATATGCCACCACGATTACCGATCTCTGGAGTCTTGGAATCAGCAATGCAGCAGCGCCACCAGCCGCGCTCTTCCACGTGGTGATCTCGCTTCTCTTCTGCGTTGCGATGATACCGTTTACGAAGTACATCCACATCATCGCGACACCATTGTCCATCCTCGCACACGGAGGTGGTGAATAATGGCGCGAAGAGAACCATCGCTTACAACCGAGCGATTCACGACGTCGCAGCTACTCGAGATCGACGCGTGTACCAGGTGCGGCGAGTGTCTGAACTGGTGTCCGGTCTATGAAGAGGTCCAGCAGGAGACATTCACCCCCGAAGGCAGGGAGGGCATGAACGATGTCCAGAAGATGGACTTTGCACCGAAGAACAAATTCAACTACATGCGGGAGATGTTTAACAAGGGTTACGGCTTGCGCGCAAAGCTCTTTGGTCCGAGGCAGATACCGGAGGAAGACGTCCTCAAGCTGAAGGACGAGATCTATCACTGCACGACGTGTGGTATTTGTGGTACGGTCTGTGAGGCATCCATCAATACGGTGGAAGTCTGGGAGTCCTTCCGTAGGAATGCTGTTATGCACAAGCGCGGACCGTTTGGCAAGCAGACCGGTTTTGTGGATCTCCTGGCATCTCACAATGTGTTTAAGGCGGATCAGGAGGACCGTCT
>JAYEGG010000239.1:0-2764 GCA_034658995.1 Methanobacteriota archaeon
TTTTTTACATCTTCGCCATCACTGCTTCTGTCCGGTGAGTTCCCCGCGCAGCGCGATCGATGCGGTGCTCAGGAATTCGGACTGCTTGTCTTCATCAAGGTTTCCGATCCTGGACCGAATTGCATTCTCGTAATGCCAGATTACAGTCTCGTGGTCGACCGGACCGTTTGAGGACAGTTCCAGTGCAAGCAGATCAATGGTTGACAGATAGATTCTCGGTCCGAGATGGACTCCGAGCTTTCGCATTGCTCTTGTGGTACTTATGAGTGGGGAGAACAGTTTTTTAAGGTGTGGTGCAAGATTTTTGTAGTAGTAGTCTGCGTGCTGGGCTATGATCGCAAGTTCGGTCTCTTTGTCTGGATAATTGACCACGATCCGTGCGTTGAACCGGTCCAGAATGTGCTGTGGCACATCGGTGATGCCAGAGATGTCGTAGGGGTTCATGGTTGCGATCACGTTTGCGCGGAGTGGTTTGGTGAGCGGGGTCTTCGGGAATGATACCTGCCACTCTGCCATGATCTCGGTGAATATGATCAGTGTGTATTCGCTGAACCGGTTCAGCTCGTCTGCATACACGATTCCGGGCGTGTTGCTGCCGTGCGCACGAAAAAGAGGTCCGGAGAGGATGTCCATCTCACCTTCCCTGTACTTTCCGATGTCAAGGTCGCCGATCAGGTCACACGGGAGCGCATCATGGCTGCCGGTCACCCGAACATAAGGAACGTCCCCGATATCGGCTCTCAGTGACGTGATCATCTGGTTTACGGCAAGCGTCTTTGCCGTGCCAGGCGGTCCTTCTATCAGCAGATTGAAGCGGAGACCGAGTTTGATTGCCTCTGCGAAGAGGCGCAGGTAATGCTTCATCTCATCCTGCCCAAATACCACAAGTTCAGTCATCATGCTGAATGTGGGGGCAGGTCGCCAAAAGGATTTCTATCAAATGCCTGAAAACCGCCAGAGTGAGTTTATCTATCATGTAGTTACAATTCCCCTAACACAAAGGTGATATGAAAATGGTAGATATTGTAGAATCACTGGTTCCCGGCGGAAAAGCGACTGCAGGACCTCCACTCGGTCCGTCGCTTGGTCCGCTTGGTATCAATATTAAACAGGTGGTCGATGACATCAACGCGGCGACAAAGGAATTTGACGGCATGCAGGTGCCGGTCAAGGTGATCGTTGATGCTAATAAGAATGTGACCATTGAGGTTGGGATACCTCCGACTCCTGCCCTGATCTTAAAGGAACTCGGGGTCGAGAAAGGCGCTTCAGATGATGAAATTGTTGGAAATCTTACCCTTGACCAGGTGCTGCGGGTTGCACGCGCGAAACAGGATGGTGTTCTTTCTTACACGTTAAAACAGACTGCAAAGGAGATTATCGGTACGTGCGTGCCGATGGGCGTGACCGTTGAAGGTATGGCGCCAAGAGCTGCGCAGCGGGCAATCGATAGCGGGGAGCTTGAGATACCAGATGAGTCATGATGGTGACAGTCAGATCTTAGAGCTCGCACGCGCAATCCTGCGTGAGGGCGCGATCTGCGACCACTGTCTCGGACGGCAGTTTGCAAAGCTGTCGACCGGCACGACAAATCTGGAGAGGGGGCGTGCGATCCGGCTGGTGCTCGACATGATCGCGAGCATGGGTGCAGACAACGATTGCGCAGATGCGGGTGCGGATGCCGGGGGACTGGGGCTGGAACCGGAAATAGAACCGGAACATGACCCTGCCCTGGAGCCCGGACAAGCAAAACCGGAGCGGTGCTGGGTCTGTAACGGGGCGTTTGAGGAACTGGACACATGGGCGTCAAGGGCGCTTGAGGCTCTGGACGGGTGTGAACATGAGAATTTCCTTGTTGGAACACTGTTAAGCGGGCTGCTATCCGAGAATGAGGAGCTGCTGTGGGAGATTGTCGGGACTGATTATGCTGAGCCGCTTAAATCCGAACTCAACCGCGAGGTCGGTAAGCGCATAGCAGACAAGACACAAAAAGACGTGGATTTCACAAAACCGGACGTCGTTGCCATGCTTGATCTTGCAGATGCGGCGGTTCGCCTGCAGATCAGGTCGGTCTATATCTGCGGCAGGTATAAGAAACTGATGCGCGGCATCCCGCAGACCAGATGGTCGTGCAGGGCGTGCCGTGGGCAGGGGTGCGAGGAATGTGGATTTACCGGGCAGATGAGTGTTGAATCGGTCGAAGAACTCATCGCAACCCGCGTCATCGATGCAATGTCCGCTGTTGACACGGTCTTCCACGGAGCCGGGCGTGAAGACGTTGACGCACGTATGCTGGGGGGCGGGCGCCCGTTCATCATAGAAGTCAGGGAGCCACGCAGGCGCAGCACCGATCTTGCAGCACTTACTCGGGAGATCAATGAATACTGCGAAGGAAGAGTTGCAGTCTCTGGTCTCACGTTCGTTGACCGCGAGATGGTCGGGAGACTGAAGTCGATGAAGCATGACAAGGTATATCTTGCAACGGTCTCGTGCGCAGGCGTGGATCAGGATACGCTGGTCCGGGCGCTTGACGACATAACCGGCACGATCAAGCAGCGCACACCATCACGAGTCATCCACAGGAGAGCCGATCTGGTGCGGGCGCGGAAGGTGTACTCGGTTATGCTTGAATCATTTTCAGAAGACTGTGCCGTGGTTAAAATCGAGTGTGAGGCAGGACTGTACGTGAAGGAACTGGTCTCAGGCGACGGGGGGCGGACCGTGCCGAGTTTAGCCGACGCGGCGGGCGCGGGCGCGGACATGG
>JAYEGG010000240.1:0-2719 GCA_034658995.1 Methanobacteriota archaeon
CGGGTTGCGCCGCATATCATTGTGGGGCTTGGCAGCGGTGCACTCGACGGCGAGTTAAGAGCGCTCGATATCGTGAGAAGATACGATCCCGCTGCAGTCGTGATCGTCGTCTTCATCCCGACGAGAGAAACTGGCTCTGCAGACGCACCGCATCCAACACTCGAGGACGTTTCCGTGCTGATCGCAAAAGCAGGTGATGCGTTTGGATCGATGGAGGTCTGCAAAATGGGTCGGCGGGCTTACCATGCCTGTGACTGGCACGGTTATTGAGGTGTATGTGTTTAGCCAAATGCGAAAAACCACGAGATTACACAAGATTTCACGAGATTAACACAGAAATCTTGTGAAAATCTGTGTAATCTCGTGGTTCCGTATGTGTTTAGCTGCAATCTTATAGTTAGCTAAACACGTACATTGAGGTTAATGAGGATATCGAGGATGAGCTTGAACTGTTTGTAGAAGACCCGTATGGGGATGGCTGGTTAATTCTGGTCGAGTTGTCCAGCATGGAAGATGATCTGGAAGAACTCATCCACGGCGACGAACTCGAGGCATGGTTTGCGGAAGACATTAAATCGAGATAGCCCCCGGGTTCTTGGCGGTCTGGCGTCTTCGCGGGGAATGTGTCAACCACGAAGATGTGCGCATCGGTCAATCTGCCGCATGATTGCTAAAAATCAACAGAAACATCCACGCTGGGATGCATAAAATATCCCCTCTCTGCTCAAACAGGTTCTTTGTGATCACCACCCCAAAAACCAGATCGTGAAGATCCATAAAATACAGCAGAATTTTCAGATCGTGGTTGTAGATGTGATTCTGGTATTTAACCTCGATCGGCACAGTTCTGCCGTTTATTTCCAGAATAATATCTACCTCGTGCTTCTGTTTATCCCTGAAGTATGAGATATTCCGGATCTCCGGCAGTCTCCTGGACTCTTTTGTTGCCATGAGATTCGAATCGAGGACCGATTCTACCAGCAGCCCGATATTCTCGTTGGTGATGTCACGGATCCTTAACAGAGCATTCCGGAGTCCTGAATCAATTATAAAGAATTTACGATTTGATCTTATCTGTTTTTTCACATTTTTTGAATGGAGAGGCAGACTTCCGATTAAATAGGTGGATTCCAGGTAATAGATCAGATTTATGATCGTGTCTGTACTGATTGAAAGTGCCTGTGCGATTTTGTTGAATGATGCTGGCTGGCAGTTGTTCTGTGCTATGTACATCAGGATTTTTTCGAGGTACTGCGGGTTTTTTATCTGGTAAAGTACAGCAATATCGCGGTATACGGTCTTTTCAATCACGTCGCTCAGGAGTGTGTCCTGCCATATCCGGATATCATTTTCCTTAAAATGCTCCGGATAACCACCAGCCACCAGATATTCATTGAAATATAATACAATTTCATTCTGGAATTGTGTCAACTCAAAGAAGAGATCATCCACGTCTATGGGACATAAGTCTCTGGTTGCATAAGGTTTGAGCAAGTCGTTCCTGCCTTTGAGTTTGATGAATTCATTGAAATTCAGGGGCATTGTCTTTACCTCGGTAATCCTGCCGACGAGAGACTCTTTCGAAAATTTCAGCAGATGTGTTGCGCTTGAACTTGATACTATAAATTTAATGTTATATTTTAGATCATAATATCTTTTAAGCCAGAGGTTCCAGTCCTTTAGAAAATGTATCTCGTCGATCATGATATACAGTCTTTCAATATCTCGCACTGGCTTTTTGATGATCTTTTCAAGATATTCATCTATTATTATTTTTAGGGGATCGCCCGGAATCGCGATCGTCGCGATCAATGGATCATCCATCGATACAAACAGGATATTCTCTTTTCGCACGCCGCTCTGTAAGAGATGATCTATCAATTGGTACATGAGCGTGGTCTTCCCAACGCGCCGCGGACCAATGATTGCAGTAATACGCTCTTTATCGAGCAGACCTACCAGTTCATCGAATTCACTCCTGCGGTTCGGCTGCAAGAAAACCGGGGCAACCGCACCGGCCCTCCACCATTCATTCACCTCTTGCAGGTATTGTATGGGCTCCATTGCGTATGTATCTTCGCCTAACTTCTTATATGTTTCCATTGTACTCGACATAAAGCCGGATTTTTGTCGAGTAAAGTCGATAAGTTATCGTACAGTAAGCTTTATATATTATAACATCAACAGTAACCTACCGTCTTCCTAAAGTACGGGGCGGCGAACACAGAAGCGATGAATCTATGGAAAAGAATAGAACATACTTACTTGTCAGTATCCTCATGATGCTGGCACTACTGTCGCTAACGCCACAGGTAGAGGTAGCGGCACAAGAAGAGAGTATCGAATCACTGACAGAATCGGTAGACAACCCCGGAACAGCCCTGACCATTGCCTAGCTTTTACTCTGCGGCGGGCTGGTTTTTCTGATGCATGCCGGTTTCTCGCTCGTCGAAGCCGGATTCACCCGGGCAAAGAACACAGCAAACATCCTGATGAAGAACCTGATGACGATCTGTCTCGGCGTTCTGATCTACTGGCTTGTCGGCTGGGCGATCATGTACGGCGATCCTGACGTACCTGACGTCGCAGGAATCTTCGGTAGTGTCCCAATTCAAGATAGTTAATGAAATAAAAGAGTCCGCGCCATAATATCCGATAGGGGGATGATTGTACGCACATGCTCAATGTCATGCGGAGTTTTAAAAAGGGCCTAACGGTA
>JAYEGG010000241.1:0-2713 GCA_034658995.1 Methanobacteriota archaeon
CAGTCATCGTTTTAATCGAAAAGATGTAAAGGAGATGACCATGCAGGACACACTTCCAAAGGAATATGATCATCACGCAGTCGAGCAGAAATGGCGATCCGGGATCGATCAGGACATCTATCGATTCGACTGGGAATCTAACAAGCCACAGTACATCATTGATACGCCGCCACCATATCCTACAGGGAATTTGCATATCGGAAATTCGTTGAACTGGTGTTATATTGATTTTGTGGCAAGATACAAGAGAATGCGCGGGTACAACGTGATGTTTCCGCAGGGGTGGGATTGTCACGGCTTGCCGACCGAGGTCAAGGTTGAGGAGACCCACAAGATCACCAGGCACCAGATCCCGCGGGCAGAGTTTCGGAAACTATGCATGGAGCTGACTGCAGAGAACATCACAAAGATGAAGGAAACCATGCGGCAGCTCGGGTTTTCCATCGACTGGAACTGCGAATACGTAACGATGGATCCCGCGTATTACGGCAACACGCAGAGGTCGTTTGTCAGGATGCATGAAGGCGGCATGGTGTACCAGCGCGATGGTCCTGTGAACTGGTGTCCGAGATGCGGGACCGCGATTGCGTTTGCAGAGGTCGAATACGACGACCGGAATACTATGCTCAACTACCTCTACTTTGGTGACCGGGACATGGAGATTGCGACCACCAGACCCGAACTGCTTGCCGCATGTGTTGCGGTTGCGGTGCATCCTGATGATAAGCGGTTTTCACACCACATCGGCGGCACGGTCGGGGTACCGCTCTTTGACTACGAAGTACCCGTGATCGCTGATGCGGAGGTCGATCCCGACTTTGGCACGGGTGTCGTCATGATCTGCACGTTTGGGGATAAGCAGGACGTACGGTGGTGGATCGAGCACGATCTCCCGCTCCGCATGGCGATTGACCGCGGCGGAATGATGACCGGAATCGCAGGGAAATACGAGGGATTGAGCATCGCCGAATGCAAGGACGCGATCACGGCAGACCTTGAATCAGCGGGGCTGTTATACAAGCAAGAGCCTCTGGCGCAGAACGTCGGGATGTGCTGGCGGTGCGGCACCCCAATCGAGATCCTCTCAGAGAAACAGTGGTATGTCAAGGTCGATCAGGACAAGATCCTGAGAACCGCAGACAAGACCGAGTGGGTCCCGCCGCACATGAAGATACGGCTTGAAAACTGGACACGGAGCATGGAATGGGACTGGTGCATATCCCGCCAGAGGCTCTTTGCAACCCCGATCCCGGCATGGTACTGCAAACAGTGCGGGGCTGCAATGGTGGCAGAGGAGGAATGGCTGCCCGTCGATCCGACAGAAACAAACCCCCCGGATGGAACCGCGTGTGAGTGCGGCTCAACCGAGTTCCTGCCCGAGGAAGACGTGCTTGACACATGGATGGACTCCTCCATCTCGGCGATGTCAGTTTCAGGCTGGCTATTCGGGCGCTCGCCAGACCGGGCAGGACCTGCCGGATCCCGCGAATCGCCCGGGTCAGGACCCGGGGGGCTGAAACTACCCACACAGCTCAGACCACAGGGACACGACATCATCCGAACATGGGCGTTCTACACAATCCTGCGGACACAGGCACTCACCGGGGTTGAACCATGGGAGACCATACTGATCAACGGGATGGTGCTCGGAGACGACGGACACAAAATGAGCAAATCACTGAACAACACGGTTGCACCCGAAACAGTGATCGAGCAACACGGCGCCGATGCGTTCCGGCAGTGGGCTGCAATCGGAGGATCAACCGGATCAGACATCATGTTCAGATGGAAAGATGTTGTTGCAGCATCACGATTCCAGCAGAAGATGTGGAGCATCGTCAGGTTCTCGCTGCCGCACACCATTGACGCGGGCGATGCCGGCGATACCACACTTACAGCCATCGATCGATGGATCTTAAGCAAATTAAATACGCTGATCATGGATGCAACCGACGCAATGGACCAGTACCAGTTCGATCTCGCCCTAAAAATGATCAGGTCGTTTGCATGGGACGTTCTTGCAGACAATTACATAGAACTTATCAAGCACCGGCTATACGGCGAGCCATCGCCTGACCAGCAGGCGGCAAGACAGACACTGAAGGCGACAATCGATGCGATCACAAGGCTGCTTGCCCCGATCACGCCGTTCTTTGCAGAGGAAGTGTACTCACAGCTACACGCGTCCGCAGAGGGAAGCATACATGAAAGCACATACCCGATCGCAGACGAAACGATGATCAATCCGGATGCGGAACGAGAGGGCGAGCGGATCAAGAACATCTCCCACGGGATCCGGAAATACAAATCAGAGCACGGGATAGCGCTCAACGCACCACTTCAGGACATCGAGATCTATGCAGACGCGGTATTCCCGTCTTCAGACATCGCAGGCGCTGCAAACACTCCGGTACAAGTGATCACAGGAACACCTGACTTCGAGCACCGGGCAGTCGGCGTCAAGCCCAATATGAAGGTACTTGGTCCGATATTCCGGAAAGAAGCAGGAAAAGTCGTTAAAGCGCTGACAGAAATCGATCCTGCCGATGCGGCTCAGCAGGCGAGCAGTGGCGGCATAATGCGGATAGAGGTTGGTTCGGAGATCTTCGAGATTCCAGCAGATGCTGTTGCGATAGAGCGGGAAGTCGTTCTTGGCGGGAGAGCAGTGGACGTGATCGAGGTGGACGGCGCGACCGTTGTGATCACGCGGTGA
>JAYEGG010000242.1:0-3856 GCA_034658995.1 Methanobacteriota archaeon
GCCCTTTTTAAAACTCCGCATGACATTGAGCATGTGCGTACAATCATCCCCCTATCGGATATTATGGCGCGGACTCTTTTATTTCATTAACTATCTTGAATTGGGACACTACCAATGTTTCACCCTCGCACCTCTGAGAGCACTGCATCGGAATCGATGAGATACCGTTGAACAGTGCTGGAGATATCCTTGTAATTACTGATATTATTTTTAACCAGATATTCAAGAACCTCCACCCGTTCTACCAGTGCATCTAATAGTTCTTTCTCGGTCCAGCCGCGCTCCTCCGCAATCGTGTGCAGCAGGGACGAATCTCCGGACTGCTTGAAATCATCAGTCACAGGATCCCACCTGAATACGCTATTTGCTTTTATGGTGCCGGTTCTCGGATCAAGTCCCGTGATCTCGATTATCTCCTTGGTCCGTCTGACCCTTTCCTGCCCGATGTAGGTCTGGACCTGGATGGCGACTATGTCCAGTGCCTGCATCATCGCGTGCGGCACATTGATGGGTTCACCATGGAGGCGGTTGATCATGGTTTTGATATCTGAGGCGTGCATCGTTGAATAGGTGGCGTGACCTGTTGACATCGCCTGAAACAGTGTGAGCGCCTCTTCTCCGCGCACCTCTCCGACAAGGATATATTCGGGGCGCTGCCGGAGCGCTGCTCTGAGTAGTTCGAACATGCCGACCTCGCCGATACCCTCCTGTGCGACGATCGCATCTTTTGTCACGCTCGCGATCCAGTTCTCGTGATGGAGCATGAGTTCCCGCGTATCCTCGATCGATACGATCTTTGCCATCGGTGGTATGAACATGGAGATCGCATTCAAGGTGGAGGTTTTTCCTGATGCTGTTCCTCCGGCAACGATCATACTTTTGTTATTCTCGATTGCGAGCCAGAGGTATGCAAGAATCTCTATCGAGCACGTTTTGAAGTTGAGCAGGTCCACAGGCGTGAACGGATCATCCCTAAACCGCCTGACCGTGAACGAACTGCCCCGGGTGGTAACCTCTCGCCCGAGCGTTGCCTGAAGCCTTGATCCGTCCGGCAGCGTTGCATTGGCCATCGGATTGCCCATCGAGACGTGCTTACCGCACCGCTGCACGAGCCCCACCACGAACGAGTTCAACGGCTTCTCGTCGAAGGATATATTCGTCGCTATATTTGTATATTTAGTATGATATAAGAATATCGGAATTCCGTACCCATCACATGATACATCCTCGATATGCGGATCCTTCATCATCGCATCCAGTTTTCCATATCCGATGAAGTTTCTCTCAAGGAAGTAGAGGATTTTGTAGAGGGATTGTGGCTGCAACGTCATCGAATAATAATCAAGCAGTTCCAGGGCTTTCTTCTGCAGGATTTTGTTTTTATCAACATTTTCATCGATCTCGATATCAGCGAGCGTAAGCACATCCGAAAGATCATCATACAATCGCTCGAGTATGGTCTTTTCAAACCGCGTCAATATAGGCTCGGCAATGTGATACACCGGCATCTTGCTTGCGATATCGCAGAGAATCAAGATGCTTGCATAAGGCTCGTATACCCAGTATCGCTCAATTTCTTTATATCCGTCAGAGACGCTATCATCGATCAGTTTGCCGTTTGTCTCAGTATCGTATGGCGCAATCCCATACAAACTCTCTTTTCCGTGGACGATCCCGCCACCCATCCTCCGGACCAGTTCAGTGATCCTGCCCATCATACCAATATATACATTTATACAGTATGGTGCAAAAGAGTTTTTGTACGTTGTGCACTTAAATATGGTAGTGGGGATGCAAATTTGGGCAAAGCATATCTCAGCGCAACACAAGCAGGGATCACATCGTCTGACTCGGGCACTGGAAAGGGGCATTTTCAGCCGAATCACCCGGTTGCACTATACCGGAGTGTCGGTACCATGCACACCCGCGTTTGCCTACAGCAGGAAGATGAGGACATCTCCGAACACTTCGAACACTTCGAACACTTCGAGAACTACAAAGATCAAAGGAGGGGATTCTGACACGCGAAACAACTGATAACGGAATCGATGACGCAATCTCAACCGTTGTAGGCGTTGTGTTGCTTCTCGGACTCCTTGTATGCGTCACCGCATTCATCAATGTCTATTATGTCCCGTCATGGGTCAAGGATGATGAGGCGAGCCATAACCGCCAGGTATTTGCTGACTTCTCATCGATTCCGGGAGCGATCGATGATCTCGTGCTTGCCAATGATACGGGCGTCACGCGCAGCCAGAGGATCAAACTCGGGAGCGGCAGCATTCCATTCATATCCCGGGGTTCGTCATGGGGGATGCTCGGTGTCAGCCCGGAAGGGAGTTTCACTGTGAGTGCTGACGTTCTGGTTGAGAATATCACAGCAAAGACCATTAAAGGAGATCTTGGTTGTGGATCTGTGAACATCACCGACATCTCCCGCGTATCTGAGTTTTACATCGATATCGCAAAGATTCAGGGCACATCAGAAAATTTTCCAGCCACATTTCAGTACATAACAATCAATTTCGCAAACCAGAGTGGGAAAACCAGGATATTGATCAGACCCGATGAAAACCATCCTGGGGAGGATAAGTCAAGTCTCCAGTTGTCCACATGGATAAGAGAATCGGATAATGAATATACAATAATCGATCGAACTTACATAAATCACAGTGTTGATGCGCTTACGCCTATAAATCACAGAATCGATCTCTTAAGTCCATGTTACGGATTTAACAAGGTTTTAAATGACGCAATGACACCGTATAATCTGACGATAACGAACAGCACAGGCATAGATGGAGAATATATATATTATAACATAACATATAATGAATACAACAGGACGATCGAACACCACTCACAGGTCAGTAACGGCATCTTGATCTACGAGTCAAAGAACCGCTACTTCATCGACCAGCGATTCATCTACCAGAATGGTGCGATATTTCTCTGCCAGACGCCGAATGCGAGCATGCGCATCGGATCCAACATTGTAATCGATGAGGGGGATAATTTTACGAGTGTGGTGATGCCGCTTGTCTCTATCACTACAACCGAGCACGGAACACCAGGGATTGGCGGAAGCGGGGTTGAGGAACTGCAGATGAGACTCGACCGGACGGGCGCGGTATCGTTTGCGGACGGGGTGAACACGAATGATGTTACGATCACAATTGATCCGCCGGAAGGCGCCAAAGACTTCAGGAAGAACTATCTGGACTCCTGGGTGAGCCATTTCACTGAACTTACGAAGGGGACATCGATTGCGATAACTCCTGCACCCGTATATCTAACAAATTATACGGGTATCAACATAACACTAAACGGGAGCATCCACCTATCGGTTCAGGATGCAGTGATTCAGGGGAGAATTGCGACCATATCATCATAGGGGTACCATGGATAAACAGATTAGAGACGACGAACGCGCAGTATCCGAACTGGTCGGAGAGATCATGCTGATAGGGATCGCGATAATCGCCTTCGGAATCATTGCTGTATCCGTTTATTCATACATCGACAAAACCCCCGACACCCCGCATATCGAGGTTGCTGGCAGGTGTGACATCGATTCCGACCGGGTGTATCTCAAGCACCAGGGTGGTGAGTCGATCGATACGGAGAATCTGCGCATACTCGTGGATGTAGGCGGCAATACCAGCACATTCGAGGATCTCAATGGTTTATGGACGCTTGGAAGCGTGATTGGGCTTTCCACGGGAAATATCACGCAGAACGATACCGTCCGTGTTGCTATCGTGCATGTTCCTTCGGACACGGTGCTCACAAGCGGGGATGTGGCAGAGGGCACCTTTGAGAGCACCGCAACAAACATTGCGCCGAGCGCGGACGC
>JAYEGG010000242.1:3956-11567 GCA_034658995.1 Methanobacteriota archaeon
TGTATTAATCGATCCGGCAGCGCCGCTCTCTGCAAACGCGGGACCTGATCGCTGGGTTGCTCTTGGTGATACTGTGGAACTGAATGGCTCACAATCGACAGGATGCATCAGATCATGGCACTGGGACATTGGTGATGGAAGTACGAGCAGTAGCAAGGCTGTTATGCACACGTACGGGAGCACCGGTATATACAACGTGACGCTAACCGTTGAGGATTATTCTGGTGACGAAAATATTGATTACATGGTTGTTGAGGTGCTGAATGCGACTGTGAGGATCACAGACCCGGCAGATTGTGATGTGGTCAGCGGTACCGCCCATATCTATGCGCATGTCTTCGGCATCTCCGAATCAAGGATCAATCGTGTGGAGTTCTTTTCTGATTCGGGTATGATAGGAACAGACTCAGATGGCACTATTATTGCAAACAACACGGTTCAGTACTCAATTGTGTGGGACACCACCGACTGGACCGCGTGTGCGGACTCGCCAGAGGGCGGTCGCAAGATCTCTGCGATCGTGTATCATTCAGGGCAGACCGGGAAGAGCCAGGATGTGACGATCGAGGTGGATAACGACGAACTTCCTGAGATAACGATCATCGCCCCGGATGCGGGTGATTATGTGAACCACACGACCACCATTCGTGCGATCGTTGCAGATGATCGGAACGTGACGAATGTTGCGTTCCTTGCAAACGGCGTGTTCCGCGGAATCATGACCCCCCCAAGCTCGTTTGACCGAAACTGGGGCTACAGAGTGCCGGTCACGGTTCATGCAGGCGGAAGTGACTGGAATTGCACGCCTGTCGCACGCACGATCAACTTCACAGAGGAACTTGTGAGTCTGGGCGAGTCAGGGACAATCGATACGAATTCGGTGCGCGTGATCGAGGAGCGTGAGAACGGGACGTTTGTGTGCGAGGTTCCGTCACAGGTCGAGTGGAAAGAGTCAGGACGGGTCGCAGTCAGCGGGGTTACGAACGGCGGGTTTGAGGAAGAAGAGGGCTGGAACTACACCGAGAGCAGGACTGAGTGGAATTGTGGTTACGACAACACCACGAGTCACACAGGCAGCAGGTCGTATCTGATAGAATATCCTTGGAACCAGGGATCGAGTGCGGGCGACTATGCGCAGGTCACCCAGATGATCGGTGGGTCGCAGATTACAGAGAACTCGCACCACCTTCGCGTCTGGGTGCGGGATAGTTACAACGGTCCCACGCGCGGGCATCACTTCAAGCAGGTCGCGGTTGATGATACTACGCTCTGGGAAGATGATGTCTCTGGAAACGAGGGTGGCTGGACTCCTGCCGTCGTGAACCTCTCGGATTACATCGGGCAGAACATCAACCTGACACTCCGTGTTTATGATAAGAAGGGAGTCGGCAACTTCGGCGTCAGTGTCTGGTGGGACGATATCGCGATACTCACGAACACCACCGGAGATGTGGCATGGACCATCAACGGAAGCCTTGCTGCTGGCACAGAACGACATTACTCGATATACTTTGACACGCTCGATTGCGGCGCAAAGGATGACCCGGGGTATCCGTGGTTCAATTCAACAGCGAACGAGCAGCCATCTGTGACCGACGGAGATGCCAAGATCACATACCCGTACTACACGTACCAGTGGAACACCTCTCTTGAGCTTGAGGGCGCAACATCAGTTACTATCAATGCAACAGACGACTCCTGCCCGGTGAACCAGAGTAACGAGAGCATAATAGTCGTCTATGTGGATAACGTTCCTGATCCTGCGATCAAAATCACAAACCCGGCAATCTACGAGAACGTGACCGACATCATGAGCATCACAACGGCAATCTCCAACATGGATCCTGCGGACGCCAGAAATGTGGAATTTTACGTATTGCCAGAGATCGTGAACGGGGACTGGACGTCGATCGGTAACGACACCACGCCCGCGTTCACCTGCCCCTGGGATACGACATGCTGGCAGGCAGGATATGGCGACTGGGAATGGACGGCAGGCAGCACCGGCAAGTATTATCTGCGGGCACACCTCGAGGACAGGTACAATCAGAGCGCGAAGAGTGATCCTAACTTTTATGTGTGGGTCAAGAACCCAGCCCCTGCGGTTAATATTATGCTGCCTGCAAACGGCAGCACGGTTAAGGGCACGGTCACAATCGCTGCGGATGTTACGGATAACGGCTACGTCGCGGCGCACGTGACGTATTCGATCACGAACGAGAGCGGCGAAACAGTTGAGACTGGAGACATGGGCTACTGGAGCAGGCGAAAGCCGATAAACATCACGAGCAGCACCGTGCTCTCGAACTACCAGATCAATCTAACGATCGATCATGAAAGCGAGATGCAGTCTGATTTCGATGATCTCAGATTCTTTGACGAGAGCGGCTCCGAACTTCCGTACTGGACCCTCCACAAGACAGACGGCGTGAATGCAACCGTCTGGGTGAATGTATCGAGCATTCCTGCTGGCAGCAGCACGATCCATATCTACTACGGGAATGCCGCTGCAACGTCCCGGAGCGATGGAGATGCGACCTTCGAGTTCTTCGACGACTTCAGTGATCTGGATAAGTGGACGCAATATGGCACAGGCAACATCACCGCAACCACCCATGGTGGTAGATCAGTGGTCAAATTCGGTGGCTGCAACGAAGGACGAATCTCTACCGATATTCAGGTATCCGGAAACATGTCCATCGAGCGCATGATCAAAAACTATGGCGGCGCACGTGATTGTGATGACTGGTGCGGCATCATCGCAGATGGGGTCGCCCGGGTGTGGAGATATTCTGACAATAACATCAACAAATTCGCAGGAACGACCGGAGATGCTGCAACGTCCCAGAATCACGGTGTCTGGAACTACTATTCAGGTTCAGGAACATCCTCAACAGGGACCGGAACCATTACGCAGGACTGGAAACTTCATAGCATCACACGCCTTGGAACTACCATCGAAAGCATCTATGACGGCGAGACCCGGTCCATAACCCCCTCAAATGTTCTGGTGGCTGGGTATGTGCAGATACTGAACGATGCGGATGCAGCAGATCGGGGTGTGTATATAGACTGGATCCGCATACGCAAATATACAACAAGCGAACCGGTATGTGTCATTGGGTCCGAAGAGAGCAGTAATCTGTATTCCACGCTCTGGAACACTTCATCGCTTCCGGGCGGGAACTACACGATCACGATCTCAGCAGAGGACGATGCAGGGCAGGGAAACACGAGTTGCGTCATGGTGGCAGTGACCTGAAAAGAGATTTTAATTTCTTCAGGTCGGTTGAAGCAAGTACCGTCTGCACAAAAGTCCGATGCCGATGTGCTCATCCGGTCAAACCATAACATCACCGCCACCGAAACAAACGATACCTTGAAGCATAAGATACTTCAATACTGCACTACAAGGCAATTGCAAAGACATGGAGTATGTAACCGGATGAATCTGAAGATCCTGAATAAAACAGATACCGAACTGGAGATGGAGCTTGCAGGCGAGACACACACCCTGTTGAACCTGCTGAAATCCACCCTTCTGGAAGATGATGCAGTCGAGATTGCGAGCTATGATATCAGGTATCTCGGCATCAGCGAACCGATCATGTATGTGCGCACAAGCGGCGTGGATCCGATACAGGCGGTACGCAGCGCGCTTGCTAAATTGACTGCGATGTGTGATGAATTCAAGGACGTGTTCCTTGAGCAGGCAAACATCTGAAACGAAGCATTTATCAAGGTACATGTACCAGTGAGGGAATCGATGAGTGAAAGCGAAATCCTTGAACGGATCAAACAGGCGGAATCCGATGCAAAAGCAATGGTTGCGCAGGCACACGAGGACACACGGAAGATAATCACCGATGCCAGAGCAGAGGCGCGTGGAATCTCAAACAGTGCCGAAGAGCGCGCACGAGATCATGCCGACCACCTGATGGATACCGAAAAAAATAGGATAGCGAAAGAGCGGAAAACGATCCTCCAACGAGGGGAGGCTGATGCAAAAGCACTGAAGGATGCTGCATCGGGCAGGATCGACGCCGCGGTTGATTTTTTACTCGCAGAATTTGAGAGGACGGTTCATGCTGAAGCCAAAGCAGATGAGTAGGGTGCTGTTTGTTGGTCACAAGGATTATCTTGAACCGACCATAGAGGTCATGCACGACATGCATGTTGTGCATATCGAGGAGTACACCGAAGAAGAGTATTTCAGCATCGGCAAACCACTTGCCGGTGCGGATCAGGACTCAAGGACGCTGCTTAAACTGCGCTCGATCGCAAACTTCCTCGGCATCAAAAAACCATATCTTGAGCCAACCAGCGCCGAAAAAATATCGTCGGAACTCGTTGGGAAACTCGATGAACTCGAGTCAGCGGTTTCGGAAAAACTGAAGAGAAAATCCGGGATCGAGTCAAATATAAAGGATGCAGAGACAAGCACACAGGAAATCAGAGTTTTTTCAGGAATTCCTTTAAATTTTGATCTCTGCGGAGGGTATGAAACGCTTCACGTCTTTGCCGGCACGATCAAAAAGGGTGCAGAGATCGAAGATAGCCTGAACCGAATCACCACGGATTACCAGTTATATGTCGGCACCACAGGAACTATCGTGCTATTTGTTCCGGCTAAATACACTGACAAGGTCGCCGAACTGCTAAATGACGCACTCTTCAATGAGGTCGCTATACCCACAATGTCTGGTGTGCCTGACGAACTGCTTGGCGAACTTAAAACCCGGCACGACATGTTTGTAAACGATCTTGAATCCCTCTCTTCTGAGATCGATTCGATGAAAGCACAGTATGAGGAGTTCATTCTCGCAAGCGAGGAACTGCTCTCCATCGAGACCCAGAAGAAGGAGGCACCACTCTTCTTTGCAACATCCGAGCACGCTTTCATAATCGATGGCTGGGTTCCGGATGACGAGTTCGCGACACTGGAATCACGTGTCAAAGAGGCGACCGGCGACCGGGTTCATGTCACACTACAAGAAGCAACTGACGGGGTTGCCGCTGACGATGCAAATATCCCGATCGAATACGACAACCCAAAGATCGTGAAGCCGTTTGAAGCGGTCATGAATCTCTATGCCCGTCCAAAATATCACGAGATAGACCCGACCACATTTATATTCATCGCATTCCCGCTCTTTTATGGGATGATCCTTGGAGATATCGGGTATGCATTAATATTACTTGGAATGTCACTCTACGGCAGATCCAAACTGCATGGCGAAGGGTGGAACTCACTCTTCACCGTCCTGATCTACTGTAACATATCCACGCTCTTCTTCGGGATATTATATGCGGAATTCCTTGGGTTTCCGCTGGCAGGGCTTCATGGACATCCGGGATTGATTCCGGGATGGCACACAATTGAACTATTCGCCGGTCTGGGTAGTGAGCATATCACGTACCCGATCCACAGAACACACCTCGTAACCACCCTTTTGGTCGTGACCCTCTTAATCGGCGTGATACACATCAATGTCGGGTACATCATCGGGTTCCGAAATGTGCTTGCGAAACACGGCATGAAAGCGGCGGTACTCGAAAAGGGCGGCTGGATGGTGCTGCAACTCGGCATATTCCTTCTCCTGTTCGGGGCGATGGATATTGTGCCAGGCATGTTGCCGGGTGCAGCCGTATTCGTGGTTGCGGTCATCATGCTGGTTGTAGGAGAGGGTGGCACCGCTATTATGGAGCTACCATCCATCCTGAGTAACGTCCTTTCGTACTCACGGTTGCTTGCAGTCGGTCTATCATCGATCGGCATCGCGTCGGCAATCAACATCATGTCGGGAATGATGTGGTCGAGCGGAGGTGTCTTTATAATCGTCGCAGTGTTCATATTCATATTTGGACATGCGATCAATACCGCACTGAGCGTGATTGCCCCCGGACTTCATGCGCTCAGGCTGCAGTATGTAGAATTCTTTACCAAGTTCTACGAAGGTGGGGGCAGGATATACGATCCATTCGGATATAATAGAATCTATACAGAGGAATAATAATGGCAATAGAATTAGCATTGGCAGGCGCAGATATCGATCTGATACTGGCAAACCAGAAAGGTTTGATCGCAATTGGCGCAGGACTCGCAGTTGGACTAACCGGTCTTGGCTCGGCTATCGCAGAGAAAGACATCGGTTCCGCAGCGGTCGGCGCATTCACCGAGAAAGAGGAGCTCTTTGGTAAGGGCTTGATCATGACCGTCATTCCGGAAACCATCGTGATCTTCGGATTCGTTATCGCGATTATGATGATACTCTAACCATGGGGCTGGAAAACGTCGTTTCCGACATCCTGAAGAGCGCACAGGATGAGGTCTCTGCAATCACTGCGGAACGTGACAGCGAGGTCTCAAAAATCATCGAGGAGGCAAAACGCACCGGCGAGCGGACAACCGGCGAGATGGTTGCATCCGCTGAGGCTGAGGCAGGGCGCATAAGCAAGCAAGAACTCTCAGGCGCGAATCTCGAGGTGAGAAGGATGCTCCTGAACATGCGCAAAGAGGTACTGGACGAGACATATCGTCAGGCACTGAAACGTGTTCGCAAGCTGGATAGCACAGCGCTCCTGCAGTCACTGATCGATGCGCAGAGCGGCGATGCCACCCGCGTGTACTCAAGTCAGCAGGATCGATCAACCGTTGAGCAACTCTGTGCCGATCGATCGATCAAATACGCAGGCGACATCGACTGTATAGGCGGAATCCTCCTTGAAACAGAGGATAGAACTGTGCGACTGGATTATACGTTTGACACAATCATGGACGAGGTCAGCGAGCGGTCGATGAAACAGGTATCCCAAATCCTGTTTGAACAGACATGATCATTGTCCTGTCGGTCGGCGGCTCGGTAATCTGTCATGGTCAGCATCGGTTCGCCGAATATTCAAGGGTACTTAAGACCCTGTCATCGGATCACACGGTCTTCGTGGTGGTCGGTGGCGGGGCAACCGCCCGCGATTATATCGAGAAAGCCCGCACATTAGGGGCAGACGAGGCGTCATGTGATGCGATCGGAATTGGAGTTACCCGGTTAAATGCACGCCTCCTTATCGCCGCCATGGGGCGCGATGCGTACCCGGTCCCACCTGAAACACAGGAGGATGCCGCGGTCGCAGCGCTCTCCGGGCGGATCGTTGTCATGGGTGGAACAATCCCCGGACACACAACCGATGCGGTTGCCGCCATACTCGCCGAGTACGCACAGGCAGACCTCCTGATCAATGCCACAGCAACAGACGGGATATATACGAAAGATCCGAAGAAGCATCCCGATGCTGTGAAACTGGACGAGATCTCCCCTGAACGGTTGGTCGGGCTTATCGCTGCTGAAAAGATGGGCGCTGGCGCGAACCTGCCGCTTGACATGCTTGCGGCAAAGATCATCGAGCGGTCAGGGATTCCCACAGTCGTGATCGACGGGAGTGATCCTTCGAACGTTCTTAGCGCCGTGCGTGGAGAGCAGATCGGGACGTGTGTGAGATTAGTGACGCCACATACCTGATCTGAAAACGACACGTACGTGTTTAGCCAACCATAAAGAACCACAAGATTACACAGATTTTCACAAGATTTCTGTGTTAATCTCGTGAAATCTT
>JAYEGG010000243.1:0-2705 GCA_034658995.1 Methanobacteriota archaeon
AAACATCCTTTCAATAATTACCATTTACACCCATTTTTAATACCAGAAACAGCTATATCACATTTCTTTTTACCCATGAGATAGACCTGCTATTTCATATTCTTCGGACATAAGTCCAATGCCCCTACATGGTGATTCCACCCAAGTTCATCCCACCGTATGCTCCGGCAAGCTCACCAGGGCGTATCAAGGACGATGTCACACACATCTCCCGGGGATCACATCGCTTCATACAGTTAGATTTACACCAGCTATGATACTTAAGCCTATCCAACCCCCCTCACCCCAAATTTTGCTCATAAGCCTTAAGGAAGTCGTTTTGTTGGATCTACTACCAAAAGGATTAAACAACCTTAAGATAACCACTAAAAACTTGTAATAGTTTTTGACGATTGGGTAACAACTCCGAGGTGAATATTAAAGGCGTTATGTCCAGTGGCTAAACGGGTTTTAAGAAGATCAGAGGCCAATTCGCGTCTCTTTGAAAGTCGAGTTATTGCACTCAAGTCTGCTTATCCGATCTCAATTTGCGATAATCCCGAATTGCTTCCCGCAGAACATTCACCGCAAGAACACTGCAGTGCACATATTCCTCAGGCAGTCCGCCCAGACTGCGCAGGAGCTCATCACTTGTGATTGCCAGCGCATCCTCAATCGTCTTACCGGTGATCGTCTCGGTGAGCATGCTCCCACATGCAATCGACGTGCCGCAGCCATCAGTTATGAATCTGCTCTCGCTTATTCTTTCGTTCTCAACACTGATCTGTATCTGCACCGTATCTCCACATGTGCCCATTATCTTCCCGACCCCGTTAGCATCACGGAGCTCGCCCATGTTTCTTGGATTGTATGCATATTCGATCACCGTCTCTGAGAACACCTCCCGGGCGTCCTCTAATACCTGGGTTTCCAGTCGTTTTGCCAGTTCATCGATATCTATACCCATTTTATAAAAATCTCCATATTATGCAGGGAACGCTTGCATGAAAACGGTTGACGGAAGTTATGACCAACATTATTTGACTGCGATCTCCCCAAGCATGGTTACCACGAGATTATTGATGCGATTGGTGTACTCCTCAAGCCGCCCTACGGTTTCCCGCAACTCCTGTTCCGCGGCTTTGCGCTCGGTGATATCGCGGGCAGCAGCAAAGGCACCAACCACGTTTCCGTTCTGATCCTGGTAGACCGAAGCGTTGCAAGCAACCATAGTCTCGGTCCCGTCCTCAGCTTTCATGACCAGTTCGTAATCCCGAACCTCTCCGGTCTCAAAAGTCAGCATCGCACCTTTGTACGCCCTCTCGGGATCTGTGAAATAATCGGCAAACGGTGTTCCTATCAACTCTTCCCGGGTTCTGCCGGTAGCTCGAATTGTAGCCCCATTCACATCCATAATGATCCCATCATGATCGAATGTGAACAGGGGATCAAGGTTTACCTCAATCAATCCACGATTGTAGCGCTGGAGCTCACGAATTTCTTCTTCAGCCTGCTTGCGCTCGGTGATATCCTTAAAATCCTCTACAATCCCAACAAATTTGCCGTCCCGATCCAATCTTGCAGCATTCACAATAACCGGTATCTCTTTACCGTCAGACCGCTTCTTGACAGATTCGTGTTCAGCAAACTGCTCCCCCCTTTTCAGCACCTCAAGTGGACAATCTTTTGAATGGCAGAGTTCCCCGCTGAAGACATCGTAGCATTTCTTGCCAACGATGTCCTCCTCATCCATGCCCGCCATCCGGATAAATGTCTTGTTCACCTTGATGATGTTATAATCAGAACCTATTACACACATTCCATCAGCAGCGATCCGGAAGATAAGGTCAAGTTCTGCTTTGCTTTCACGCAGTGCACTTTCCGCATTTTTTTGCTCGGTGATATCACGGGCAGCGGCAAAGGCACCAACCACGTTTCCTTCCTGATCCTTATAAACCGAAGCGTTATATGAAACAACGGTCTCGGTTCCATCCACAGCTTTCATGACCAGTTCGTAATCCCGAACCTCTCCAGTCTCAAAAGTCAGCATAGCACCTTTGTACGCCCGTTCAGGATCTGTGAAATGATCGGCAAACGGTGTTCCTATCAACTCCTCCCGAGTTCTTCCGGTAGCTCGAATCGTAGCTCCGTTCACATCCAGGATGATCCCTTCTTTGTCGAAGGTCACAAGAGGATCAAGGCTTGTCTCAATCAATCCCCGATTGTACTGCTGAAGATTCTCTATTTCCTGCTTTGCTGCTTTTCGCTCGGTAATGTCGCGGGCGGCGGCAAAAACGCCAACCACGTTTCCTTCCTGATCCTTATAAACCGAAGCGTTGTATGAAACGATGGTCTCGGTCCCGTCCCCGGCTTTCATGACCAGTTCATAATCCCGAACCTCTCCAGTCTCAAAAGTCAGCATGGCACCTTTGTACGCCCTTTCAGGATCTGTGAAACAGTCGATAAACGGTGTTCCTACCAACTCATCTATGGATCTGCCGGTAACTCGAGACATGGCATCGTTAACATCCAGAACGATGCCTTCCTGGTCAAACATTACCAGAGGATCGATGCTTATCAGCTGCAACTCCCTTTCCACATATCGAAGGGGTAATTCTTTTGTTGTTTTGTCCATTTGATGACCCCGGGTGAAACAATGTGAACATGATTTTTTCGTATCTATAGTCTCAACTTGGCATAGGCTCATATTAACATTTGGTCTTTCC
>JAYEGG010000244.1:0-2703 GCA_034658995.1 Methanobacteriota archaeon
AGGCAAGAAATGCAATCATCAAGCAACTGCTTTTAAGGCGCATCGCTTCCCCCTGGAAACCAGAACTCTTAAATTCCTGGAAAGCACCAACAATCCCGATGAAGATCCAACTGCCTTACGGGCACGGCAGCGTCTTTGCCGATGTCCCTGATGGAAACCTCGCAGGCATCCTCGAACCAAATGAGCTTCCCGCGGTAGAGGATTGTAATTTAGCAGTCGAGGAGGCACTTGATCACCCAATTGGTAGCGGAGGCGGGGTCAAGTTATCAGATATCCTGCATCCGGGTGATTCTGTTGCGATCATCGTTAACGACATCACCCGGATCACCCCTACAGAGAAACTGATGCTACCGCTCCTCGCCCATCTTGGCAAGATTGGAATGCCGGATTCTGACATTAAGATTGTGTTTGCCACCGGATCGCACAGAAAGCACACCGAAGATGAGCAAAGAATACTGGTCGGTAGTGAAATCTACGATCGCATATCTTGCACTGATCACGATCCTGATTGCTGCAGGAGGGTTGGGGTTACGAGCAGGGGGACTCCAATCGAGATATTTACGCCGGTTCTTGATGCTGACGTTGTGATATGCGCGGGAAGCATTGAATTTCACTATTATGCCGGGTATTCGGGCGGTCTTAAGTCGCTGCTGCCTGGAGTCTCGTCGCTTGTAAGTATCCGGAAGAATCATGCGCTCATGATCCACCCTGACGCAGTGTCGGGCAGGATCGATAGTCCTGTGCGTCAGGATATCGAAGAGGGGACGCGGGGTATATCGAAATTTATACTTAATGCCGTATTAAACGGCGAAAAGGAGATTGTTGCGGTTGTTTCTGGTGATCCTGTAGAAGCACATCGCGCTGGTGCGATTTACGTGGATCAGATGTACCGGATCCAGGCAGAGCTGGCAGATATTGTGATTGCATCCCCGGGCGGGATGCCAAAGGACATAAATCTGTATCAGTCGCAGAAAGCACTCGAAAATGCAAAGAACATCGTGAAAGATGGGGGGACGATCATCCTTGTCGCTGAATGCCCGGAAGGTCTCGGTAATGCGGTGTATGAGCGGTGGCTCAGCATCCCTCGCGGAGAGCTCCTGCCCCGACTGAAGAGCGGTTTTGAGCTTGGCGGTCATAAAGCCGTTTTAACATCGATTCTTGCCGAACGTGCCGATCTACATCTTGTCTCTGCCATCCCTGACGATCTTGCGAAGAAAGCGTATTTCACGCCGGAAGATACCGTGCAGAGCGCTCTTGATGCAGCGATCTCGAAGCATGGGGCAAATGCGCGGGTTCTGGTGATGCCGCATGGCGGGCTGACCTGCCCGACCACCCCACCGCCTCGATGAACTTCCATGGTTCAGGGGCAGGTCGTTGACGGCAGAGCGGTCATAATCCGAACTCCGCAAGATATATCAACTTACGCCCCCTCATTCGGACCCATGTTGTGGTGATCAGGTCGGAGCATCGTGTCATCGATGCAGCAAGTACCCGAAAACAGCATCGCGGGACACAATCCTGGACCGGGAGATGCCAACGATTCAGGTTCTTTGAATCGCGAGAATGGTGGATGGCGAGAGGATACAGGAATTGGGAAAATACGGATGGAGGATAATGGGCTTATGCAGACCACTGAAATATCTGATAAGGCGCTGGACGAAGCGCTCTGTGCGCTGGATGATCTCTGCGATGAGATCGATGAACGGCAGGATGAGCTTGACGAGTATTTTGATCCGGAATCAGACAGGAATTTCAAGAAAAGGATTTATTCTGTGAAAGAACGCTTGGTAGGACTTGGCGAGGTGGTTGTTGAACCTCTGGCTGAGTATCTGTACGAGGACTCACATGGTTGTATCATCGCAGCGGACGTGCTTGGCAAGATCGGCAGCTCAGCCGCAGCCGCGGTTCCTGAATTGATCGATGCGATCGAGACCGATTGGGATGATCTGTGCGAAGATGCATTAGAGGCACTGGTGAAGATCGGCGCACCTGCCGTCCAGCCGCTGATCGATAGGATCAACGATCGTCTGAACAACCCGGAGATCAACAAAGACGCGCGTGAAATCTGCACGATCTATCCGATTGGCACACTCTCACGGATACGGGATCCGCGGTCGTTCGCATTCATGGTAGAACTTCTTGACAGGTGCGCTGAAGATGACGAGTATCCGGTAGATATGGGGTTTTTATAGATACGCGGCAGAAGACCCCGTTACTTGTAGCGGGGGTGAATGCCGCCCTTTTGTTGGTTTTAGTCATGTTTTACTCTATCAATATACCTCTTAATCGTTTCACTGCTCACTTCTCCCGCGGTTCCGACATAGTAACTTCGGGACCATATCCGTCCTTTGCGGAATTGCCGACGTAGTTTTGGGAAGACCCTGAAGAGAGATAACCCACTGGTTCCTTTTAGATATTTCACCACATCAGATAGTCGCGTGATTGGGGGGAATTCCCTCGATGAACAGGTGGATGTGGTCTGGTCTAACGTCGGTTGCGATTAACGTCCACCCCTTCTTTTCCACTTGTTTTCTAAAGAACTGTTCGAGGTATTCAGCAATATCGTCTTTGAAAACCTTACGCTGGTACATGGGTCAAAAAACAATATGATAGTTAGTGTGAAACACCGAACTTCTGGTTGTTTTGGCTTCCATAAACTATATATACTACTTCAACTAATATAAATGTTGTGCCAAGACGTAC
>JAYEGG010000245.1:0-2231 GCA_034658995.1 Methanobacteriota archaeon
CGTGACATTCGTTAAATTCGTGACATTCGTGATAAAATCAGCATCAAGAGATCATGAATGATGGCGAATGCCACGAATTCACCTGCCACAAAATCCAGTGATTTCACTGAATAATTCGATTGTGCCCGAAACCGTATGTACGCACGGACTGTGCGGAATTTAAGCCTGTGGAGATGCGCCGTTGGGCGCCCCGTGAAGCAGGAAGCCCCGTTACTTGTAGCGGGGAGGAAGTCACGTATTCGTATGTGTTTAGCCAAGGCGAAAAACCACGAGATTACACAAGATTTCACGAGATTAACACAGAAATCTTGTGAAAATCTGTGTAATCTCGTGGTTCTGTATGTGTTTAGCTGCAATCTTATAGTTAGCTAAACACGTACATGTATTCAATCGCGGTATTACCCAACTGCGCGTACACTTGCACACTACCACAGATCAAAAACAGATCAAAAATCGAACAGCGACGTCTGCGACTTTTTCTCAGGTTTTGTGTCCTGTTTCTTCTCAGGTTTTTTCAGTTCCATTGGTTTCACCGGCTCCCCCGGCGTATCCTTTTTTTCCGGCTTTCCTTGTGTCACCTTCACGCGAGATTCAAATCCACCGAAGATAGCGACCTCTTCCGGAGCCACAGCCTCAACCAGATCCTGCGCGTCCTGGTGAATCGTTTTTACCTTCTTTGTAGACTTGTTGCTGCCGATTATGTATGCGATTTCAGTGGTATCAAGATTTGTCCATGCTGCAAGTCGCACCGCATAATCACGATCCGCAGACAGCATCTTGACAACCGGGAGGAGGTTTAAACGTGCGTATCGCTGGGAAGTCTGGCACTGCACGCCGATTTTCTCTGATATCCCGTCCCGCACCTGCCGGCTTGTCCTGGTGCTCCTGAGCATACGCCATTTTGAGGGTGGCACGAACCGTGCGCCATGGTGCTCGCGGGATTTTGAGACCGTGACGCCTGACGTCATCATCGCGCCCGCATACCGCCACATCCGATAGTTTTGGCGCAGATGAACCCTGCCAAGAAAAATGTCAGCCCTCGAGAGCGCGTGCATCGCGCCAGCGATGTCCTCACCGCGATACTGCGCAGGCAGATTCTCGTCAATCCACTGGATAAGGTCATCAGGAGTCTCATCTATGCCATAAGTTGCGTTCAGTGCCTCTTTAATGTCTTTTCCTTTGAATATTTTTTTCAACACATCAAATATCGTATCCCTTGAATCTCGTGACGATACAACCACATCATCTCTATGCAGTTCGTGTTTTCCCTGCGCTACCGCCTGCAGGTCGTTGATTGCGCTCCTGACATCGCCGTGCGCAGTCTCTGCAATTTTCAGAAGAGCCTCCGGATCACAGGTAATCCCCTCGTTGTTGCATGTCTTTCGTAGTAGCTGCGCTATCGACCTGCTTTGCAGGGAACGAAACACTATCGCCACGCACAGATTCTTGATACTCTGGGACACCCCGTACAGGTCGTTTGCTGTTAGAAGAATCGGCTGCGATGTCTCTTTGATGATTTTGGCGAGCGCCTGCGCCCCGCCCCGATCAGAGGTGCCGTGTATGTTGTCAGCCTCATCGAGTATGATCAGCCGGGTGCCGCCCCCAAACGACGCAGTCCCGGACGCAATTCCCGCAACCCGTCTGATCGCTGCCGCAGTCCGCTGATCGCTCGCATTGAGTTCGATGACCTCCCAATCAAAATCACGCGCAAGCGCATGGGCAGCTGTTGTTTTGCCGATGCCCGGTTTTCCGTGCAGGATCACTGCCTTCCGGTCAGGCACACCGTGCTGCCACTCTTTAGCCCACGCGCTAAGGTCGCTCACTGGCTTGCTGTTACCCACGATCTCCGAAAGCGACGCAGGTCGGTATTTCTCAGCCCATTCCATGTTTGTTTCTGACATGTTCATCGATAGCCCTCACAAGCGATTTTTTGGTGACCAACTACTGAGATGACGGTTGCGGGACGTGTAAAGAGGTTGCCGCCTGAGAATACGTTGTTTTCATCCATTTCAAGCCCCAACCACTCCACCTCGCAATAAATCGTGGCTTTTTAGTAATTCGCGAGTGTAAGCGTCTTGTGGATGAATTATACTTTTTGTGAGAAAATATGTCGCCAGCCCCACCCGGAGGGCAGTTTTTACTCGATTTTTTGTGGAAGAATATGTCGCCAGCCCCACCCGGAGGGCAGTTTTTACTCGATTTTTTGTGGAAGAATATGTCGCCAGCCCCAC
>JAYEGG010000245.1:2331-11485 GCA_034658995.1 Methanobacteriota archaeon
TGATCAGAGTTCTTGCGTGCGTTTTTTGCTTTTTCAACTACTTGTAGAAAGTTATCCCATTTTGCATAGTTGAGTGGAATCTGCAGATCTCTTGTAAACCAGTATTCAAGTCCTCCTTCTTGATAAGCTGCATCTTCAAAGCTTATGTGCAGTTTAGCAACAATTTCTTTTTTCATAAGTTCAGCCACCCGAAACAATTTTCATTATTTGATTCACCCCCCCAAAACCCTTCCGATCACGCGGACCCATTCTCATGTCAGTCTCCTGAAGTCACCAAACCCCTGACTTAGGTACAGAGTCTACACCTTGCGGTTTGCCCCCCGGGCCCGGATGCCCCCTCCAAAACATCCGCGCCCAATAGACATTTATCACGCCAGTACTTCCGGATGTGAGATGTGCTTCCTGGCAGTTCTCTCTCGCCCCATGCAGGCGCAACCACGCTATGCGACACCCCTCAAACGCGCCTGAGATACTCATCGATCGCCCTTGCCGCAACCTTTCCAGCTCCCATTGCCGAGATCACGGTCGCAGAACCTGTGACGATGTCGCCGCCGGCAAATACGCCGGGTTTTGATGTTGCGCCAGTCTCGTCTGCTCTGATCGTGCCGTATCTCGCAGTCTCAAGTCCGGGCGTCGTCATCGGGACGAGCGGGTTTGGGGATGTGCCGATTGCGATGATCGCGATGTCGGCGGGGATGTTGTGCGCGGTTCCCGGTAGCGCGACCGGTCGGCATCGTCCTGACTCGTCTGGTTCGCACAGTTCCATATTGATGCATTCCATGCCGGTGACCCAGTTGTTCTCGTCGCCAAGGATCCGTAGTGGGTTTGTGAGCAGTTTGAATCGTACGCCCTCTTCTTTTGCATTGACGACCTCTTCTGCCCGTGCCGGCAGCTCATCCTCGCCGCGGCGGTAGACGATCGTGACCGCATCTGAGCCAAGCCTGAGCGCACACCGTGCGGCATCCATCGCGACATTGCCGCCGCCGACAACGATTACGCGGCTGCCCTTCTTGATCGGTGTGTCAAACTCGGGGAAGAGGTACGCCTTCATCAGGTTCACGCGGGTCAGAAACTCGTTTGCAGAGTAGACGCCGTTTAAGTTCTCGCCATCGATGCCGAGAAATGACGGCAGCCCTGCGCCGGTTCCCAGGAAGACGGCGTCGTGCTCGTCGAGCAGTTCATCCACCGTATTGATCTTCCCGATGACCGAATTCAAGCTTATGTCCGCGCCCAGTTTCCGGATAAAATCGACTTCTGCCGCAACAATCGCTTTTGGCAGCCGAAACTCGGGGATTCCGTACACAAGAACGCCGCCAGCAGAATGCAGCGACTCAAAGATCGTCACCGCATGACCCATCTTCGCAAGCTCGGCTGCCGCTGTCAGCCCGGCTGGACCTGCTCCGACCACTGCAACGCTTCTTCCGGTGGATTCCGGAATATCGGGGATCACGACTCCTTTTTTCATCTCGTAATCAGCCACAAATCGCTCAAGCCCACCGATTGCGATCGGATCGCTATCTTTTTTCTTTCCGAGTATGCAGACCGCCTCGCACTGCGTCTCCTGCGGGCAGACGCGTCCGCAGATCGCTGGAAGCGAGTTTGTGCTCTTCAGCGTGCGAGCTGCCGCATCGAAATTGCGATCTGCGATCTGCCGTATGAAGAGCGGGATATCTACCTCTACCGGGCAGCCCTCAACGCAGAGCGGCTTTTTACAGCCTATGCAGCGCTTTGCCTCTGCCACCGCTTCTTCTTCAGAGTACCCGAGTGCAACCTCGTCGAAGTTTGATCTGCGCTCGGACGGCGGTTGCTTTGCCATTTCATGCCGTGTTTTCGATTTTGATTCAGTGTTCATATCACTGGCTCCTCGCTGCTAACTCCGCTGCTGCTCTGCAGTCACGCGCCTCCTTCTCTTCTGGTAGGTACATGGCAAGCCGGCTCATCAGCAGCGTGAAGTCGACCTCGTGCGCATCGAACTCGGGTCCGTCCACACATGCGAATTTTGTCTCGCCTCCCACGAGCACCCGGCATGCACCACACATGCCGGTGCCGTCCACCATGATCGGGTTCAGGCTAACCACGGTCTTGACGCCAAACGGCTTTGTGACGCCGGCAACTGCCCGCATCATCACAGGCGGACCGATCGCAATCACTCTGTCGATCTGCCCATTGTGTTCGCCAGGTTCACCATGCCCAGCACGTTCGAGCAGATCCTGCACGACCTCGGTAACAAATCCGTGGTGTCCTTTTGTGCCGTCGTCGGTTGTGATGTGTAGTTCGCTGCTCGCTTCATTCATCCGGTCCTCCCAGAACAGGATGTCTGCACTCCGCGCTCCGATTATTGAAATCACCCTGTTGCCAGCCCCTGAGAGTGCCCGTGCGATCGGGAAGATCGGTGCAATCCCGACGCCGCCGCCCACGCACACCACGGTTCCGAATTTCTCGATTGTGGACGGGTTACCAAGCGGTCCTGCTACGTCGGCGATCGAACCGCCCGAAGTAAGTGATGCAAGCTGACGGGTCGTCTTTCCGATCTCCTGGAAGATCAGGGTGATCGTGCCAGCTTGCACATCAAAATCAGCGATCGTGAGTGGTATGCGTTCTCCGTGCTCGTCGATTCGTAGTATAACGAACTGTCCGGGCATGGCTTTCTTTGCCACCCGCGGCGCAGCAATCTCCATCAGATGAACCGTTGGGACGAGTTCATGTTTTTTTAATATGATAAATGACATTGATCCCTCTTTTCGTTTGGCATTTACATAAATAATCCGTACCTCCTCCAAAAAGATATTGGTCAGGCAGGTTATACCAAGGTGACCTCGCTCGATTCCACCAGTCGATCCCACCACATCATTAAGTATATCTCACATCCACACCGACTCTATGACTATGACCATGACTATGATACTGACATTTTCATACGGAGGAATATAATGGACGACATCGGAATTGTTGCTGTCGGCGGATACAATGAGATGGGCAGGAATATGACTGCGGTGCATATCGGCGGCGATATTGTTATTTTTGACATGGGTCTTCGCCTCGACCGAATGCAGATCCACGAAGACGTGGAGATCGAACGGATGCACTCGCTTGACTTGATCCAGATGGGTGCGATACCCGACGATACGGTGATGAAAGAGGTGCCCGGCACGGTTCGTGCGATCGTCTGCACACACGGACATCTCGACCATATCGGTGCGATCGCAAAACTGGCACACAGGTACCGTGCACCCATCCTCGGAACGCCCTACACGATAGGCTTGATTAGACAACTGATCAAGTCCGAACGCAAGTTTAACGCAGAGAATAAACTGATTGAGATGAATGCCGGCGACACACGAGAAATTTCGTCAAAGATATCGATGGAATTCGTCGGGGTGCAGCACAGCACTGTAGACTGCGTGTTTGTTGCTTTGCACACGCCAAAAGGCATCGTTATATACGCCAATGATTTCAAGATGGACCGGACACCGACGCTGGGCGTGCCGCCGGATATACAGCGACTCAAACAACTTGGCAAAGAGGGTGTCGCCCTGCTAATCACAGAGAGCACCAATGCGGCGATTTCAGGGAAAACACCATCAGAGCGTATCGCAAAAGACCTGCTCCACGATGTGTTGATAGGCACCGAGGAGACCGAATCAGGAGTTGTTGTGACCACTTTCTCATCGCATATTGCAAGAATTGATTCGATTATCAAGGTTGCAGGGAAGATGGGGCGGATCCCGGTACTTATGGGGCGGTCAATGGATAAGTATGTGAAACTGGCGAAAAAACTGGAGTATGTTGAGCTTCCTGAAAATCTGGAGATATACGGCACGAAAAAGACCATAGACAAAGCGCTTGCAAGAATCGCATCCGCTGGAAAGGAGAAGTATCTTCCGATCGTTACCGGACACCAGGGCGAACCAGGAGCGGTGCTTGAGCGGATATCAATGGATGGTACCGAATACAAGATTGAAAAAGGAGATAAGGTTGTGTTTTCCGCAAACCCCATACCAACACCAGGGACAATTGCGAACCGACACTCTCTTGAGACAAAATTGAAGATGCGTGGAAGCCGCATCTACGACGGCATCCATGTGTCAGGACACGCCTGCAAGGAAGATCACTGGGAATTATTGCGCGTGTTACGTCCTGACTACGTGATTCCAGCGCACGGCAACATCGTTATGCATGGTTCGTACATCGAGATGGCAGAAGATGCCGGATATGTGCTTGGAGACACGATTCATCTGCTTAGAAACGGGGAAGAATTGATTCTCGGTTAATATGGCAAACTTGATGAGATTAGCATGAAAAAATCACTTGAAAGCGAACTTTCAAAACGCAGCGACCAGGTTTATGGGTATATCCGGGCTGATCGATATCAGAAGCGTTTCTTTCCGGAGGATGTCCATGATTCAGTCTACCTATACCTGAACGGGCGGCAGGGAAAGGCGCTGCGCCCCGCGGTGATGATGTTCTCGTGCGGTGCGGTCGGCGGTGACGAAGCGATTGCGATCCCCGCCGCCGCAGCAATCGAGATATTCCACACCTGGACACTGGTGCATGATGACATCATTGATCAGGATGAGCGGCGGCGTGGTGGATATGCGGTGCACGAGGAGTTTCGCAGGAGAGCGGTTGATCGCGGCTACATGGACCAGGATGCTGTGCGTTACGGCACAGCGATCGCGATACTGGCAGGAGACGTTCAGCAGGGATGGGCAGTCTCGATGATCGCGGAGCTTGCGGAGCGCGGGGTTGATCCCGGTGTCGTGCTGCACCTGATCAAGTTGATGGAGACTGATGTCACACTGACGCTGCTTGCGGGACAGGCTCTTGATGTGCAATATTCAAAAACCCCAATCGAATCGCTCGATGAAGACCTGATCATAGATATGATGCGGAGAAAAACCGGTGCATTATACGAGTTTGCAGGAAAAGCAGGTGCAATGATCGGACTTAACATAAAGGACGAGACGAACGAGCTCATTCACTCAATATCCCGATTCACAGGCAGATGTGGCACTGCGTTCCAGTTGCAGGACGATATTCTTGGCGTGACAGGGAACGCTGAAAAACTCGGAAAACCGGTCGGTTCTGACATCAGGGAAGGAAAACGGACGCTCCTCATGTATCACGCGCTCACGAACGCTGATGCGGCGCAAAAGCAGTACTTATACAGTGTACTTGGAAACGAAAGCGCATCAGACGAAAAGGTCTGTGAAGCAGTTGCTATTATCCGTGAACTCGGAAGTATCGAGCACACAGAAGCGCTCGCTGACAGGTATGTTACAGAAGCAAGGGAATATATAAAAAACGTACCGGAATCCGAATATAAGGATCTTCTGCTGATGTGGGCAAGCTACATGATCAGACGTGATTTTTAAAGCTGCTCACGCCTTATACACCCCTCCAACCACCTCTCGTATCCGATCCGCGGTCTTTGGTCCGACCAACTCAACCTCTCTGAGTTCTTCCCGGCTTGCTTGCATCACCGCCGCCACCGAGCCAAAATGCTTGAGCAAGTTCCTGGCAACGACCGGACCGATATTTGAGATTGCGGAGACGATATACTCCTGTTGCTCCGGAAGCAGCATCGCCGACCGCTTTCCGTGCATCGCAACCTCCCGCCCGTGATCCTCTTGCTCCCTTTTCGCAATCGCTGCAATCATTGCGGCGGTATCTTCTTCATCCCGGCTCATGAGGACCGGCACGCTGAAATCGATCGCTATCGACGCGATTGCTCCGCGCACGGCATTCGGATGGATCTGCCTGAGATCATAGAGGTCACCACCCTCGATGATCAGGATCGGTCGCTCATAAGTCCGCGCAAGGTCTGCGATCTGCCGGAAGAGGTCGCGCCGCCCGCTGATCAGCGAATCAATGAAATCAGCCGCGGTCTTCCGCTCGATGCAGACCCGATCGCTGGGCACGTAATCTCCGACCTCGAGCGTCTGCATAACCACGTTGATTCCGGCATTCTCAAGAATCATTGACACGCCTGACCGAATCTCCCTGTGATCAACATATACAGCAAGATTTTCCCCTGAAAATTCAACCAGCGTCTTTTGTTTGATTCTCTCTTCTGATATTTTCTCTTCTGACATCTGCTCTTCTGGCAGATCTGCAAACTGTGGAATCGACTTTGAGTGGCGCATGGTAGAGATCGTTGTCAGCATCTTCGACTCTTTCCGTGCGCTGATCCAGTAAGACGCCTCATCCCTCGATCCTTTCGCAATAAGCACAACAATTCTCCCTGCATGCTTGCGCCCGGTCCGCCCCTTCCGCTGTATCGTCCGTATCTCTGATGGAACCGGCTCGTAGAACAGAACAAGATCTGTTGACGGGATATCGAGTCCTTCCTCAGCAACCGATGTCGCCACGAGCGTATTATACTCACCAGACCGGAACCGGGCGATGATCTCCACCTGTTGCTTCTGGGTCAAGCCCTTATCATTGAGTTTGTTTGCCTGCCCGACAAACCTGACCGCAGAGACACCGTCTATACCCTCAAGCGCACTTACCACCATCTCTGCGCTGTCGCGGAAGTTTGTGAAGACGATCGCCCTTGAATCAGGGTTATCGCGCAGCTGGTCTGCGACAATCCGCCGCACAGCATCCAGTTTCGGGTGATCCTCGACGCACAATGCGAGCATCTTCATCGCAGCACGCATGTCCCGGTCCGCGGCAAGACGTTTTGCAGCCTTGCTCCCGCTTCCGGATCGCGCTTCAGTGTTCAGGCGATCGAAGTACCTCTCAAGTGCACCCACCCCTTGCGTTTCTGCAAGTTCGATCGCGTGTTTGACCTTAAAGATCTCTGCAAGAATCGAAATTCCGGAGAATGCGTTCACATTACTCTTTTCGACGACCTGCGCATGTAGCTTGCGCTGCAGATCGAGCAGTTCACGCTTGGACGCACTCGCTACAACAATAAAATCGAGTTCTGCAAGTTTTGAGAACCGATCCGCAAGCACGCGCTCCATCTGACGATTTAGCTCCCTGATCCGGGCAGGAACCTCGACGCGCACCCACTCAATCTCCTTGGCGTACAGATAGGGAACCACATCAGGATCAGCCTCGCCCTTCACCTCGACGCGCCCGATATGGAGATTCTCGCAGACCTCCGCAATCGTTTCGGGATTACTTCCAGGGCTTGCTGTGATCCCGAGAACCAGCGGCGACTCCGCATCCTTGAAATATCGTTCTGCAATATAGACATAAGCGTATCTGCCGGATGCGCGGTGCGCTTCATCGAATGTGATATGCGTAACGTCGGACAGATCGATGCGCCTTGAATGGAGGTCGTTTTCAATGACCTGTGGCGTAGAGACGATGACCTGCGAGTTTTTCCAGATCTCTGCCCGCTTTTCCGGAGTGATACTCCCTGTAAACGTTGCAACCGTGCAACCCGGAAGTGCATGCCCGAAAAAATCGGAATGCTGCTCTACGAGTGGTTTTGTTGGCGAGAGGATCAGGGCTTTACCCCCATGGTCGGTGAAACGCGCCGCAATCACCATCAGCGCAACGATCGTCTTCCCAAGTCCGGTTGGCAGCACACACAGACACGACTCTTTCAGCGCTGACGAAGCAAGCGCAAGCTGGTACAATCGCTGCTCGATTGTGTCTTTTCGGATCAGCGGGTGGGAGATGTACCGTTTCATCATAGTATTACTGCGAGCTTCCGGCTTATCAGGTTATGTCGCTACATGATGTGCGAAACCAGTGTGCAGATATCCTGGAGGTGCTTGAAGCGGGCAGGTTCGCTATTTCCGGACACGGCGGCTTAAATTAACACCCCAAAATGATGCAAAGACTTATCTAATATCACATCATTTATATCCATGGAGTGGTTTGATGGATCCACAGTATATATTTATTGCATTTGCCGGGATTTCGCTTGTTGCTGGAGTTGCTGCCATGTTCCTCTGGGTCATGGTCTATTATAACGTGCAGAAAGGGTCTGTTGCATGGTTATTGCTCGCGCTCACCGCCATTTTCCTGATCACCGCCTCGATCTTTCCCATGATCACGATCCAGTATTCCGGAGACCGGGATGCAACCAACGCGATGCTTATGTTCATGGCGTTCTGGAGTGTTGTTTACACAAGCGCGTTTGCAGGCGCCGGTTTTCTGATACACAGGGCGTTTCGGACCATTCCAAAGGAGTACGTCGGCGAGTTTCTCATGGAAGGGATGGTGTGGTCTGTTCCGGAGGCTGACGAGTTGAGCAACCTCTTTGGCAAGTCGGTGCTGATTGAGTACACCCCTGAGAGCAGATACGAGGATGCGGTGATCGAGATCACGCTCCGGATATTTGGCGAATGCCGAAATGCGGTTCTGGTCTCAAACGAGCCAAGAGTATCGGAGTATAAAAGCAGACTGCACGATCTGGTCGATATGGGCGCGATGAAATTCGTGGAGATCTCAGCAACAGCCGAAGAAATCAGTGAGAGCGATGGTATAGTCACCCTGCCACTAAACCGGACCGATGAATTTGCTAACCTCTTTGAACAGCTCCATGAAGGGCTCTGGGTCATATTTGAACCGATAAGCCACATTATTTCAGAACATGGCGTTGACAAAGCGTACAATGCCCTTTCAAAATCTATTGAGATATTTTCGCATAAACAGTTCAATGTCATCGGACTGATCAACACGGACGCACACGAAAAAGACGTGATAAGTAAATTCGAGGGATTATTCATCAATCAGGCACTCCTCACCACAGACAAGATCCGGGTGCAGAAAGGCAAGAAAGAAGAATATATCCGGATGATTGCCGGTGAACAGTTCTTTATCCATGCAGATGCAAAAGATGCCGAATGAGTGACATGCCACCATCTTCCCGTGTCAAACGATTTTTTCACAAAAAATCGAGTGAAAACTGCCCCCCGGGGGGGCTGGCGATATACGTCTTCGTAATCGGGTGAGAAATGCCCTTCCGGGGTCAGAAGCCAGTTTTTGATCAAACTTTTGTGGTAACTACTCAGGTATGTTGATTGGTCTCCCGATCGCGATTCTATGCTTTCTGGCAAGAAAAATAAGGCTCTCTGGTATCTTCCGTGATAGCGAACCCAGGAGCTCTATCAGATTGATCATCTATTCAGCCACTCGATATCGGTTTTGCAGAGTTTCCTGTCAGTTGAAAATATAATGAACCGCGGAT
>JAYEGG010000246.1:0-11405 GCA_034658995.1 Methanobacteriota archaeon
ACTGTTTGAGGCTCTCGCCAGCAGCAAGTTTTTCTATAATCGACTCGCCCCACTCACCCCAGATCTCGGCGGTACGCCTGCAGCGACTTCACCGTTATCCTGTGCCTCATAGCCGTCTCGATCCCCTCGACTGTTGCCACAATCGCCTCTGCTGACGTGATATATGGAACCCTGTGTTTTATCGCGGCTTTCCGGATGTAGCTGTCATCTTCTTTCCCTTTCCGCCCGACCGGTACATTAAACACAAGCTGGATCTTCTTATTCTCGATCGCGTCCACAATGTTCGGTCGTCCTTCGTGAAGCTTCTGCGCGAGTTCGGACGTAACACCCTTGCCATCAAGAAACTCTTTTGTCCCGCGGGTGGCGTGTATCGTAAACCCGAGACTGGCGAGTTTTCGCACCGCATCCGCCACTTTATCCCTTGCCCATTCGGGCACGGTCACGAGAACGCCCCCATCTCCGGGGTCTGTTGGAAGCGGTGTTCCTGTTGCGTCCTGTGCCTTGAAGAACGCCATTCCGAAGTTGTCCGCGATTCCCATCACCTCGCCTGTCGCCCGCATTTCTGGTCCGAGCACGGGATCGACCTCTGGGAACATGTTAAATGGGAATACTGCTTCTTTCACTGCTACGTGCGGGAGGTCGTATTCTTTGAGTTCTGGAAAGTCGGGTATTGTCTTTCCAAGCGCTATTATCTGTGTTGCGATGTTTGCGAGCGGTATTCCGGTGACTTTGCTCACGAGCGGAACGGTGCGTGATGCACGCGGGTTTGCCTCGAGGATGTAGACCACATCATCGGCTATTGCGTACTGTATGTTCATGAGACCGACCACGCCGAGTGCTCGCCCCATCTTTGCGGTGTATTCCTTAATTGTCCTGGTGTTTGCATCCGTTATTGTTCGTGAGGGTATCACACATGCGCTGTCGCCTGAGTGAACTCCGGCAAGTTCGATGTGCTCCATGATTGCGGCGGTGAATGTGTCTTTGCCGTCTGAGATTGCGTCGACCTCGACCTCGGTTGCATCTTCCAGGAACTTGTCGATTAGGATCGGGTGCTCGGGCGTCACCTCGACAGCCATTCTCGCGTAGTTAATGAGCATCTCTTTGTCATAGACGACCTCCATGCCGCGTCCGCCAAGAACGTATGAGGGTCGCACCATCAGCGGGTAGCCGATCTTCTCGCCTTTTTCGATTGCGTCCTCAAACGACCGTGCGATATCGTTCTCTGGCTGCGGTATGTCGAGTTCGATCATCAGGTCCTTGAACCGCTCCCGGTCCTCCGCAACATCGATGCTCTCGGGAGACGTGCCAAGAATCGTGACGCCAGCGTCCTGCAACTCTTTTGCGATGTTCAGCGGTGTCTGTCCCCCGAACTGGACGATCGCACCATCTGGCTTCTCTTTTTCGTAGATGCTCAGCACATCCTCGACTGTGAGCGGCTCGAAGTAGAGCTTGTCAGATGTGTCATAGTCGGTTGACACGGTTTCCGGATTGCAGTTGACCATTATGGTCTTTATTCCCGCGTCGCGGAGTGCAAAGGTTGTGTGAACGCACGTATAATCAAACTCGATCCCCTGACCGATCCTGTTGGGTCCGCCGCCAAGGATCAGTATCTTCTTCCCATCCACCGGCTCGTTCTGGTCGATTCCGTTGTATGTTGAGTAGTAGTATGCACCGTCCGCGCCGCTCACCGGAACCGTCTGGTGGCTCTGCACCATGCCAAGCGCGAGCCGCCTATTCCGGACACCAGTCTCTGGCACTCCGAATATCTCGCTTACGTAGCGGTCAGAGAAGCCGCTTTTCTTTGCCGCAATAAGCATCTCATCAGAGAGGTCCTTTGATCCTTCCATCTCTCTTTCAAAGTCGGTGAGTTCTTTCATCTGCTGAATAAACCATTTACCGATCTTTGTTCGCTCATATCCCTCATCAACAGAGAGTCCTTTCTTGAGTGCCTCATAGAGCTGGAAGATACGTTCGCTGCTCGGTGTTCCGATAGCGCCCATTAGCTCATCAAGAGACATGCTCTCGAACTCCTTGACCCTGCCAGCTCCATACCGCTTCACCTCAAGAGACCGGATCGCCTTCTGGAATGATTCCTTGAAGTTCTTCCCAATCGACATCACCTCGCCAACAGCCCGCATCTGCGTTCCGAGAACGTCGTCCACACCCTTGAACTTCTCAAACGCCCATCTCGGGAACTTTGCAACGACGTAATCCCCGCCCGGCGTGTATTTCTCGAGTGTGCCATCTCTCCAGTATTCGATCTCGTCCATGGTGATCCCTGCCGCAAGCTTTGTTGAGATCCTTGCAATCGGAAATCCAGTGGCTTTCGATGCGAGCGCGGATGACCGGGACGTTCTCGGGTTGATCTCGATCACCACGAGCCGATCCGTCTCAAGATCGTGGGCAAACTGGACGTTTGTTCCGCCGATCACGCCGATGCCCTCAACGATTCTGTAGGAGTAGTCCTGCATCCTTTTTTGGAGTTTTTGGGGGACCGTTAACATCGGCGCAACGCAGAAGCTGTCGCCGGTGTGAACGCCCATAGGGTCGCAGTTCTCGATGAAACAGACCGTGATCAACTGGTTCTTCGCATCCCGCACAACCTCGAGTTCGAGTTCCTCCCATCCGAGAACAGACTCCTCAATCAAGACCTGTCCTACGAGTGAGGCGGCAATCCCTCTTGCCGCAATCGTTCTGAGCTCTTCCAGGTTATACACAAGCCCGCCGCCTGTTCCCCCCATCGTGTATGCAGGTCGCACAACCACCGGGTATCCGAGTTTCTCTGCGATTCTTTCAGATTCTTCGACTGTGTACGCAGGCGCACTCTCCGGCATCTCGATTCCCAGCCCATCCATCGTCGCCTTAAAAGCGATACGGTCCTCACCCCGCTCGATTGCGTCCGGCTGAACTCCGATCACCGCAACACCGTGTTTTTCAAGAACACCAGCTTTGTAGAGGGCTGCCGAGAGATTCAGCGCGGTCTGCCCGCCGAGGTTCGGCAAAAGCCCATCAGGCAACTCCATTTCGATGATTCTCTCAAGATTTGCGAACGTCAAGGGCTCGATGTATGTGATGTCCGCCATCTCAGGGTCGGTCATGATGGTTGCAGGGTTTGAGTTCACGAGAACAATCTCATAGCCCTCCTCCCGCAGAGCCTTGCACGCCTGCGTGCCAGAATAATCGAACTCGCACGCCTGTCCGATTACGATCGGTCCCGATCCGATGATCAGGATCTTGTGTAAGTCTTCTCTTTTTGGCATGGTTTCACTTGCCCTGACATTGGGGGCAGGTGTAAAAATGTTTTCTGTTAGGGGGGGGCTGTCACACCATCTGGTGCTACATGAGATTTCATGAATCTGTTCAAGTGAGTTGTTAGGTAAAATCTGTGTAATCCGTGTTCATCTGTGGCTAAAAGCTTTTATTAGCCACAGATTTCACAGATGGACACAGATTAGGTGTTATTTGTTAAGGAGCGAGATTCATTCAAGAGATTTCATGCTATAGTTGGGTTTATCCGACCGCACCACCTACGAGGATATGACCCCAACACCACAGAATGTGACAGCCTCCGCACACAACAAGATTAATATACTATCAGCAGTCATCTACAATTAATCAAGTAACTTATCGATGCGGCTTGTGGAATCCGAACATATAGATTCTGTGTGTGCTTTTTTAAGTTGGCTGATTAAAAAACCAAAGAAGGAGAAATAGAATTGTTTAGAAGAGAGAGTTACGATGCGCCGGTTTCAGAGGGCGAGTCGTACGATGTTACTATCGAGGATGTTGCTAGAGAAGGAGACGGCATAGCGCGTGTGCAGGGTTTCGTAATCTTTGTGCCAAACACAAAGGTCGGAGACTCTGTTAAGATCCGAGTTGATAAGGTTATGCGGCGGTTTGCAATCGCAGCTGTTGAAGACTAGGATTTGTGATATTTAGTTCATGGGTCTGTGTCTCGTAATATTGAGCCGTTCAGGTTCAGTAATACGATGCGCACACCCGGAACATCTTTTTTTGCACTGTTAAGTCGTTCATCGATCCTCATGTTTGTGGGATCATCTTCAATCATCTCTTTTATCGTGAGAAAGCCAGTCCCATTTAATATATCAGGGTCAGCCCACTTTAGGATCAGTCCGGGCAGCCCGCAGAGGATTATTTCACCTTCTGCAGCCGCGATTCCCTCTGAAATCCGGTTTCCAACCATAACAACGGTGTGATCCGGAAACAGCATATTCGCGCACCTCATGCCGATGCGCCCGGTGGTCAGCACCACACGGTCAGAACCTTTGATCAATTCTTGTTTCGTCTCAAGAAGGTGTTCGTTCCATGGTTCGACAAACCCGGTGGTTCCGAGTACGGATATTCCCCCAATGATCCCGACCCGGCTGTTCAGTGTCTGGTCCGCAATCTCTCTGCCTTTTGGGATGCATATCTCAACATCCACGCCAGATATTCCGACCTCGCGCACAGCACACTCAATTGAGGCGCGTATCTGCCTCATAGGTGCCGGGTTGATTGCGGGCACTCCTTTCTTGATCCCGATACCCACGCCTGCCCTGATTGATATGGCACCTGACTCGCGCTCGCGGGCTTCCGCGACGATCTCGACCCCGTTTGTAACATCAAAACCATGATCCCCAGAATCTTTTGTCGCAGATGCCCTGCCTGCCGATGCCTTCACAGCCATCACGACGTTGATGCCAGCCGGTGTCAGAACCGTCACATGATCGACCGGGCACCGGAGTGAGAGCACTGCCGCCTTTGCCGCAGCAGCAGCGGTTGTTCCGGTGGTATAACCTCTTCGCAGCACAGAACCATCCGCAAGCAGGACGAGTCTGCCGCTTGTGATGCCTGCTTTCAATTCGCCCTCTGGTATTGCGGCGCGCCTCATCCATTCGGGTGGAATTTCAAAGTTATTGACAGGATCGTTCATCTATGTGATTATCCCTGCGCAAAACATAAAAGTTGACGGCCCGCCCGCCACCTGACTTTGTGTTTCTACATGCACACCCCGCCCTGCGCAATATGACCAATGAGTAGTAAAGTTTATATACTATCATGTCCAATTGTTATATATGCGAGCGGGAAACTAACTTTTTTACCTCATTCCCACATTCCCCCCCCTCCCCCCTCCCTCCATGTGCCCGCTCGCACGAACCTTTATCTATCCATGTTTACGATTTTACGAGTCTGTAATTCTCCGAACGTTGATCTTAGTCACTTTTGGAGACTTTTTAATAGTTTCTGGTTACGCTGTTTTCTCCAATTTGTACGTGTTTAGCTAACTATAAGATTGCAGCTAAATACATACGGAACCACAAGATCACACTGATTTCCACAAGATTTCTGTGTTAATCTCGTGAAATCTTGTGTAATCTTGTGTAATCTCGTGGTTTTTCGCCTTGGCTAAACACATACCCCAATTTTATCAGCCGCAGATGCACGCAAGATTTACGCAGCTATCACAAGCGCAATAGCAAATGCATTGCCATAAACATCTTTAATCGGTGTAATCAGTGTTAATCTGTGTTTTATATGACTTTTAGACACTGATGTACACAGATTACACTGATTCTGTCGGGTCTCTGGTATCTCGCGTTGTAGTAAACAAACGACCAGTCATATCGGTTATTTACCAGAACTCATTTCTCTTATCCACCCGGTCATATTGCCGACACCACAGCCCGGGAACATCTGCCCGGTCCCAATATTCAAGAAGCTTCAAAAGCGTCTCTGCCGCAGACCTCCGAATCAGCGAACGGTCTTCACACAGAGGAGATATTTGAAAAACCAACTTTGTCAGTATCTGCCATCTTATATCCGCTCATCTCGAAAACCACCCGCGACACGCGCAGCACCCGGCGGTTCTACGCCACATTGTACTGCACAGCCGTGCTCTATCGAGGCAAGAAACTCCTCCATACGAATGAGCGCCTCTTTTATATCATCTCTTGAGGCGGCATACGAACAGCGCAGGAATCCAGCCCCCGAGTCCCCGAACACATCCCCTGGAACGACAGCAACGCCTTTTTCGAGTAACAAACGCTCTGCAAACTCGTCTGAGGTCATTCCGGTACTTGCAATTGATGGAAATACATAGAACGCACCCGTCCCCCAGAAACAGTCCAGTCCAATCTTGTTCAGACCGTTGATGATCAGATGCCTTCTGCGGTCATATTCTCGCACCATCTTCTTCATCTCCGCGCCTCCGTTCCGCAGTGCATCGATAGCAGCCATCTGCGAGGTGATCGGAGAGCAGAGCATGGTGTACTGGTGTATCTTTGTCATCGCACTGATGATCTCGCTATTTCCGAGTGCATACCCAATCCGAAGCCCGGTCATGGCGTATGACTTTGAAAAACCATTGAACACGATTGTATTTTCCTTCATTCCATTCAGAGACGAGAAACACGTGTGTTTTCCAGCATAAGTGAGTTTATCATAGATTTCATCAGAAATAATTAGTAGATCATGATTGATTGCAACATCTGCGATCTCTTCGAGATCTTTTTTCTCCATCGTTGCGCCGGTCGGGTTATTCGGATAATTGATCATTATCGCGCGCGTTTTATCGGTTATTTTCTCCTGTATCTGGTCGGCTGTAACCCTGAAATCATCTTCGAGCTTTGCAGCGACTGTGACTGGCGATCCGCCCGCAAAGACTACTGTCGGCTTGTATGAGACATAACACGGCTCAGCAATGATGACCTCGTCGCCGCGGTTTATGATCGAGCGCACCACGAGGTCTATTCCCTCACTAACTCCGGTTGTGACCAGTATCTCGTCATCAGGGTCATAATCCACCGAATAATCCTGGTGAAACGCTTTTGCGATCTCACCGCGCAGTTCGGGCAGCCCCTGGTTGGTGGTGTATGATGTGTACCCGGTCTCGAGTGCATGGATGCACGCCTCCCTGATGTGCCACGGGGTCACGAAATCAGGTTCGCCCACACCAAGTGAGATCGCATCAGGGAGCTGATTTGCCAGGTCAAAGAACCTGCGGATGCCTGATGGCGGCACGCTCCGTATCACATCTGATATCCACGTCCGTTTCATGCACCTATACTCCCCTGTATTATGGCACGATCGAGAGGCGGTGGGCGTGCTCTGGCTCGCTGAGCAGCACCCCATCCTCCTTGTATGTCTTCAGAACAAAATGGGTAGCTGTGCTCTGCACCTGCGGCAGGGTCGCAATCTTCTCTGCAACAAAGAACGCAACCTCTTTCATTGATTTGCCGCGTACGGTGAGCGATACGTCATGATCTCCTGAGATCAACCTGACTGACCGGACCTCAGGAAATTTCGAAATACGGTCTGCAACCACATTGTATCCGGTTTCTCGCTCCAGCGATACTTTTATCTCGATGATCGCGTAAACAAATCCGCCGCTGACTTTATCCCAGTCGATAACCGTCTTGTATTTGCGGATTATGCCGCTCATCTCGAGTTCACTGATGCAGTCCCGGATCTCCCTATCCGAGCTACCTGTGAGTGCTGCGATCTCGCTTATGTCAATTTTAGGATCGTTTTCGATGATTTCCAGCACGTTTAACGCGAGATCCATCCAGACCAGCCTCAACCCTCTAAATATGCAGACTCATGATCAGAATCGGTCGGTTCCTGCCATCCGGCATCAGCACAGTCCTCGCAGAGTGATCTTCCATCAACAAGCGTCAGCTGGTACGAATACCTGCCACAGGTGTCACAGTTGCCTTCAAGAGTAGACATCAGCATCGACTCGCGATCAGATTCCATCAGTTCTTGAAGAGCGTTACTCATCTCGGCTGATACCGCAACGATATCCTGACTCGTAACGATACCGACGAGTTCCTCATTCCGGAAGACTGGCATCCGCCGGATATTGTTTGAAAGCATCATCCGGATCGCGTCGCTGACCGGCGCGTAGTAATCGATGGTGATCAGCGGGGCGGTCATGATCTCAGAAATCGATACGGAACTCGGTTTTCTATCATCCGGGAGAAGCTTGCGTGAGATGTCACGTTCGGTTATGATGCCGATTGGTTTTCCGTCTTCCGTCACAATGGCGCTTGAGCGATCGTATTTGATCATCTTCTTTGCGATATTCGGAAGCGATTCATTGATATCTGCCGTGATCACCTGTCGTGACATGACTTCTCGCACTGGTTTGTCAACATCCATTCACAAATCTCCTCTCTTTTGTCAAGTAGCACATCATAGCGTTGGTCATAGCATTGGTACCAGCCGTTATCAAGGTTACGATCGCGCCTGCAAAAAACCCCTGCGAATGCGGCTGCCAGACTTATGCCACCATCCCTTTTCGCCATATAGACAACCGCCGCTCGACAAAATACCTGAATACCCGGTCGATAGAGAGCGAAATAAATCCCAAAAGGAGCATGTAAGCCATAACATGATCCATTCTGAAAAAATGCGACCAGTTGAGTATCTTATACCCAATTCCACTCGTCATACCAAACATCTCTGCTGCAACCACGCACATCCATGCAACGCCCATCGCAACCCTGATGCCGGTTGCAATCTGGGGGATCGCCGACGGAAGCGCAACCCGCCGGATCAGGCTGTGGTTTTTTGTGCAGCCAAGCACCATGGCAGTCTCGATCAGAACCTTTGGCACGTTACGGAATCCGACATACGTGTTGATCAGGATCGGAAATACGGCGCCCACGAACACGATAAAGCCGGCGGACGTGTGAGAGATCCCGATCCAGATGATCGCAAACGGTATCCACGCAAGAGGCGGTATCGGGCGCAGAATCTCTATAATCGGGTCAGCGATCCGGTTGATCACCGGAAACCAGCCCATACCGATTCCAAGCGGTACCGCAACACACAATCCGGCGATCATGCCGATTCCAAAGTGTATCAGGCTGACCCTGGCGTCATAGACCATGTTACGCCATTCATGCGAGAATGATCCCACAACATCGGTGAAACTCGGAAGAAATAAGGCATTTTCCACCACATAATCGGCGACGATCTGCCAGAGGATGATCGCAGCGCATAGCGAGCCGAACTCAACCGCATACCGCCGGGGTAAGGATGCTACTCGCATCTGCACCATTACTCACTGGAGCTTGTCATGCATATCTTCGAGATCTGTTGACTGTTTTCCCGTGCGCGTCATCAGTTCTGCGATTGCAGCGTCAAGGAATACGAGTGTGGATATCTCAAAGGTGGTGCCAAGCGGCGCAAGTTCGGAAAGCTTTGCATACTGCCCGAGCAGATGTCGTGCAAGGTAATCTCCGCCGCCGTCTTTTGATCTGCCAAAGATTTTCACAACTTTGTCTGCCATTTTCCCAAGAGATGATCCCGGGTTCGATGTAACCACGATCAATGTTGCTCCGATCTCTTTGATGACCCTCCCGAGATCGACAATGGACATGGTTTCGCCGGATCCGCTGATCGCAACCACCACATCACCCTTGCGCAGCGCTGGCGTGGTCGATTCGCCGACCACATACACGCGCAGCCCAAGGTGCATGAGTCGCGTCGCAAATGCCCGCCCGACCAGACCGGATCGTCCGGTTCCCATCACAAAGACGCCATTTGCATCAAGGATCATGTCGAGCATATCAGAGACTGAATCAACGTCAAGGTCCTCAAGAGCCCTCGTTATGTGTTTTGTGAGGATATCCATCGATGCAGCAAGCGTTGTGCACTGTGCTGCTTCGGATTCGTTTGTAGTGTTCTGTTCAGGTGACATGGGTATACACCAGCCAATAATTATTGGTCACGGGATGCTTAATTATTCTCTGTTCACCAGATCATAAGTCACTTCCGATGCCCTGCGCAGAATCTCCGCCTCTCCTGGCACAACCCTGTTTTGCATCAGCACGACCCCATCACATATCGTGGTATCAACGCAGCCCCCGTGCGCCGAATATACCAGATTAGAGTTAAGATTGTGAAATGGCGTCATCTCCGGCAGCAGCAAGTCGATCAACAGCAGATCGGCGGCGCTGCCTTCTGCTATGCTGCCGCCACCTGTGCGCAGCACGTCCGCGCCGTTACTGGTGACTAATGCAAGCGATTCGTCTGCCGGCAGCACGGTCGGCTCGTTTGCAGCCGCCTTCTGCGCCAGCGACGCAAACTTGGCGGTTTCGAGCATGTCAAGGTTGTTGTTGGATGCGCACCCATCTGTGCCAAGCGAGATACGGACTCCGGCTGCCCGAAGTTTTGGATAACGCATCGCCATGCCAACGGCGAGCTTCATGTTTGAGACCGGGTTGTGAGCCACCTTGACGTCGTGCTTTGCAAGCAGCGCGATCTCGCGGTCATCGAGCCATACGCAGTGCGCCGCAATGACATTTGGACCAAGGAACCCGATATGGTCAAGATATTCCACAGGACGCATTCCGGTGCGCTCGATGCAGTCGTTTACCTCCTGCTCGGTCTCTGAGACGTGTATATGAATCAGCAGGTCACCCTCATTCTCTCTTGCAAACTCTGCGATCCACCGGAGGCTCTCTTCTGACACGGTGTAGATGGCATGTGGACCAAGCGCGGGGATTATCCGGTCGGAATAATCTTTCTTAAGCCGCCCTGTCAGTTTTCTGTTCTTTTTCTGAACCGCTTCTTCATCTCCGCCAGCGGGTTCGCCTGCGATGTCGATGAAAACGTTGCTGATGGCGGCGCGTATCCCCATATCCTCAACCGCCTGTGCGCTCGCAAGGGCATGCCAGTACATGTCATTGAAAGCTGTCGTGCCGCTCCGAATCATCTCGAGACATGCCAGTTTTGTGCCCCAGTAGACGTCATCCTCGGTTAGTTTCGCTTCAAGTGGCCAGATATGGTCTTGCAGCCATGTCTGGAGTGGGAGATCGTCCGCATACCCCCGGAAGAGCGTCATCGCGGCGTGTGTATGCGTGTTCACAAAGCCGGGCACGAGCGCTTTGTTGCTGGCATCGATGACTGTGTCCGCATCATAAGCGGCACATCCAACCTCGGCGATGGTGCCGCCGTCGATATAGACATTGCCATAGTTCTCAGTACTTTTCAGCAGAATACTCATTCAACTAGCCTCGTAATCGTTTCTTCAACCGCGCTTTGGTTCTTTCCAGCGTTTTTTGTGACGGTCCCATGGCTTAATTCCTGGTCGGAAACCCCGTTTGCATAGTTGTCAACCGTGCAGATCGCTGCTACCGGAATGCCGATTTCATGGCACAGGGTTGCTTCGCTTGCCATGGTCATGCCAACAAGGTCAGCATACTGGCTTAACATCAATATCTCGGCTTTTGTCTCAAACCGGGGTCCGCGTGTCCGGACATACACGCCACCATCCCTTCCGTGGCTTGCCCTGATCAGTCGATCGCGCAAGCCCTGGTCGAGTTCGGGCACAACATGCCTGATTTCATCGTCATAGAACGTCATAGAGCCACCAAAGTCGATGTAATCGTGCGGCA
>JAYEGG010000247.1:0-2669 GCA_034658995.1 Methanobacteriota archaeon
TGTAGTGATATTCGTGTGAGCGGGTTTCCAAACTCTTTTTACCACACTAACCCCCACTCCCCACTCCCCACACGCCCGCTCGCACAAAACCCCCTTTAACTGTTTTTGTCTGGTACTATTGGTGATGCACACATAGAGACCTTGCCATCATTAAGTGCTCACCGGAAATAAGGTAGTTAAATTATCTGATAGCACCCCACATCACTTTTATTCGTATGATTCATTTATTCGTGCCGTCTGTGATCTCTTATGCCAATTTTATCACTTTTTGCTGGAAATCCCATAAATACAACACAGATTGTACAAATTTCACGAATGTTATTTAATATTGTGTACGTGTTTAGCTAACTATAAGATTGCAGCTAAATACATACGGAACCACAAGATTACACTGATTTCCACAAGATTTCTGTGTTAATCTCGTGAAATCTTGTGTAATCTCGTGGTTTTTCGCCTTGGCTAAACACATACAATATTGTAAATATGTTTAAGGAAGTTCAACTTAACCCGAGTTATTTTGCGACGGTCCCCGAATTATTACCACATGTCAGCCAGCCAGTCAACCAGTCAACCGGATATGTTCCGGTGTAGGCTCATACAACTCGCCCTGTGTCTTGAGCCGCTTGATCAACTCGTCCACATACTCTTTCTCGAATCCCTGCTCTGCCGCCCTTGTAAAGACCTCTTCCATTGGAGCCATGCCGCTATGCTCTGCCTCAACCTCCCGGATGATGTTGCGCAGCGTCTTGATCTTGTCGCGCTGGCTCTTGCTTACGCCGGTGGTCAGGATATCTACATCAAACTTGCCGGTCTCGGCGTCGAAAGCGACCTGCCGCAGACAGCTCTCAACCACCCGGATCACGCGCTGCGAGTCGTCGGTTGTGATCTCGTTGCTAAGTCTGATCCGCGCACTCGCCTCGCATAGCCGCACCAGCGCCTCAAGCTGCCTTGCAGTGACCGGCACAGGCGAATCCCGGTCCTCACCCTGTCGCCTTAACCCGAGATAGAACTCGATCAGTTGATCCCGCGCCACATCATCCATGATCGGATAAACCTCCTTTTTCGCATACGCTATGTACTTTCGGAGGATGTCAGGCATGATTTTGGGGTTGATGATCTCCATCGCGTCCTTGATGTCCGTATCTGTGATACCACTGCCAGAGATGTGCGTTTTGTGCGCGTGTAGCTCGCCTGCGTGGTGCGCACCGAGAATATGGGTTGCGATTGCAGTATCCCTGCCGATGTCAGGCTCATCCTTGAGCACGAAGATCAGATCGAATCTGGACATGAGCGCGGGCGCCATCTGGATCTGTTGCGCGATCCCCTCATAAGGATCGAATCTACCGTATTTTGGATTTGCCGCACCAAGAAGTGAGCATCTTGATTTTAGAGTTGCCATGATACCTGCTTTCGCGATACTCACGGTGTTGTGGAGGATTAACCCATTGCTCACGAACGTATGATCCGGCTCAACCGTGACATCGTAAACCCAGTCACAGCCATCGTTTTTGACCACTGAGACCGATTTGACCGTCACAAACCGGATGTCAGACTCGACGATCTTTTTTATGTCTTTGATCGTATTTGCGGTTGCTTCGAGCTTCGCTTTCGCGATATATCGGATATGTTCCAGCAGGCGCGGGGCGTTCTTTGTTGACGGGTTTCTTTCGATATACGTCACCATCGAGTCCGAAAGACCCATCCGTTCAGCGATCTGCTGGATAGGGATTCGGTATTTCTTTCGTGTTTCCCTCGGATCCGTTATCTCATCGATGTTGTGTGGCTGGATGTCAGACAGATACGATTCAACCCGGTTTAAATATTTCAAAGCGACTTTTCTATGAATCCCGCTGTTGTTACTGATGATCTTGTAGAAATAACCATCATCCAACCTGTAATCCTTCAGCAGTTTTGTTATCCGGATTGCGACATTGACAGGAACACGGTCGTGATCGTTTAATTTGTTCCCGCTTCTGACCACAAACTTCTTTATTCGCTCATTTCTCCGGTCATATTTCCCAATGACGTCATAAAATTTCTCCTGGCTGCTATATCCTGAGATCACTACTTTATAGGCTGTTTTCATTCGCTCTTCTGTGTTTGACCAGTATTCATCTGATTTAATGATGTAGGAATAAATGCCCAGACAGAGCAACAAATCAGAATAATCGTTTGCCAGACCGATCGAATTCGTCGTATACCCGAACCGCTCGGAATCATAAAAACCGTCACCTCTGAACGCGCCGATTAAGAATTCTACCCGGATATTATCTGTTGATGCGAAGATCGGATCCGGGATTCGCTTTTCATGCGATTTAACAGTTACACCCATAAAATTTAGTTTCATGTAGTCATATAGAAGGATTGATGCACATCTGACGGTGTATACATCCTTTGTCGCTTCTTTTCTTACACTGGGTGGTTGATGCTGGATATATGTCGTGGTATCGAATGTTTTTCGTATCAGGGTGTCCACATCGTTTATGATGTCCTGATCAGTGTTTGAAACCATGATCTCAGCAACACCAGTCTTTTCTGAATAATAAACATGCCCCTCGCTCACGACATAGCCAAGCAGTCTGCCAAGATCACTGTTGAGATGTTTTGGGAATGATATCTCATTGTAACGGCGATTAAGCGTGAGTTTATGTGAATCAGGGATTCGCAGT
>JAYEGG010000248.1:0-2654 GCA_034658995.1 Methanobacteriota archaeon
AATAAGATAAAATGGCGAAAGAAAACAGCCCATTCACACCGGGAATACCCGTACCAATAGATTATTTCATTGGTCGTACACGCGAGGTTGAGCGGATCAATCGAGCTATTGTGCAGACCTCCGCGGGTAGAAATGAAAATCTTTTCCTGACTGGTGAGCGTGGAATCGGAAAGAGCTCATTGGCTGCCCTCACGCGTTACATCGCAGAAGAAAAATATCAGTTCGTCGGAGCTCACTGTTATGTGGGGGCGGCAAGGAACGTCAGTGATGTCTGTCGGATTGTGCTCACGAAGATGCTGCAAGCAATGCCTGATAAAGGTCTTTTTGATAAAGCGAGGACTGTAGTTGGGAAATATATAAAAGGGATTCAGCTTGGAGTTTTTGGCGTGGGTATGAACATTGAGTTTACGGATGACCAAAAACTACTCGAAGATTTGCCTTTGAATTTTTTATCCATTCTGCGTGGTATCTTTGAAACAATTAAAGAAGATAAAACAGGTTTACTCTTGATATTAGACGATCTTAATGGGATGTCAAATGTTCCTGAGTTCTCATATTTTCTTAAAAGTTTTGTGGATGAAATAGCATCCTCTCAGAAACCTTTGCCGATTTTGTTAATACTCGTGGGGATTCCGGATAGAATGGGTGATCTTGCAAAGAATCAGCCTTCAATAAGCAGAATTTTCAATGTCATAGAGCTCAATTCAATGAACAACAACGAATCGGAAGAGTTTTTCAAGAAAGCTTTTGAAAGCGCCGATATATCCATAGAACAAGACGCCTTGCCCATTTTAACTCGTTATTCGGGCGGTCTGCCCGTGCTTCTTCACGAAGTTGGAGATGCTGTTTATTGGGAGGATTTTGATAATTGCATTGGCAGGGATGATGCCATTAAAGGCATCTTTCATGCTGCGGAGAATGTGGGGCGGAAGTATCTTGACCGGCAAGTGTACCAAACACTTCGCAGTGAAACATACCATTCTATTCTGCGAAGAATGGGCAAATTGCCTTTAGAAGCAAAATTCCAGAGAAAAGAACTTGTACGAGAAATGAGCGACTCGGAGCGCAGAAATTTTGATAACTTTCGTCGAAGAATGGAAGAACTTGGAGTTTTAGCAAAGGAAGAAGTTAGAGGTGAGTATAGGTTTTCCAATGAGCTGTTCAGGTTATATGTAATGATTGAATCGCTTATAGCTGAAGAGAGTGGGTGAAAATTTCGTATGCATCAACCAGTGCCAAAATCCACGCTCATCACGGCATGTGCCTTCTGACACTGTGTGTCCTGCATTTTAATGCAGGGTAGTCGACAATGCATGCACCATCTTGAGTAAACTATTTGTCTGCAGCATCCTGACTGAAATTTAACCGTCAGAATACGCCGAGGGTGAGATTCGAACTCACGAGGGCGTTATTACCCACACGCTTTCAAGGTGATTCTATCGTTCCAGGCGTGCGCCTTACCGCTAGACTACCTCGGCTTTGTGATCCATCCTTTCGGATATGTGCCGGTTTTCATGAGCACTCTTGATGTCTGTACTGCAATGCCGGTCTTCGCACGAAGCATCTCTTTGTCAGACATGCGTGCGATGCCAAGCGAGACTGCCTCGCCTTGCTGGGTGTACACTGCGACCGTGTCGCCGCTTCTGATGCCTTTTGACAGCGTCAGCAGTCCGGGCATGGCAAGCGACGCACCGTGGCATATCGCATCCACCGCGCGGTCGCGGATCGTGACCTGCGGCAGATGTATGAGTGCTCGTTCAACCGGAAATATCATTCTTCGTATCGCGGTTTCATCTCCACTTTCCTTCCAGATGACATAAGCATCGCGGAGGTCGTGCAGCGAGACCAGGCTGCTTTCATCAAACGGACCTGCTTTTGTTCTGCGCAGTTCTGCCTCGTGCGCACCGACACCAAGGGCGATGCCGATGTCGTGGCACAGTTTGCGGATGTAGGTGCCGGCTTCGCAGCCGACTGTGAAGAGCACGTCTTCGCCAGCAATCTCTTCGATTCGGAGATAATAAACGGTTCGCACCCGAAGATTCCGTTTGACTGCCGACTTGATTGGCGGGCGCTGGTATATGCGTCCTGTGAACTCTGCGCACACCTCCCTGATCCGGTCCTCGGGAACCGGGTGGTGTAGGTGCATGAGGCACACATACTCCTTTGGAGCAAGAAGCAGCGCTTTCACGACCTTTGTGGCGTTTCCAAGTAGGATCGGGAGCACGCCTGTGACTTTTGGGTCAAGCGTCCCGCTGTGCCCTGCACGGGGGATATTCAGTATCCTTTTGACCCATGAAGCCACCTCGTGGCTGGTCGGACCGTACGATTTATCGAGATTGATTCCGCCCCGGTTAAACAGCTCCTCGATCGATCGATCTTCCGGTATGCCACCATACCGCTGATCGGTCGGGTCATGCGCTTTTACAAGGACGCTTGCAGATCGCCCTATAATGGCATCCGAGAAGGAGTTCACATTCATATATGAAAATATATATGGGGGTGCTATCGCTTGTGGCGCATGCTCTTTCTGAGTTTCTTAAGTTTGTGCTTTCTCATCTTTGCGCGTTTCTTTTTCTTTTGTGTTCCCATGTTTTATCAACATCCTCGGTCTTAAGCATCAATCGATTAATTGGTGAAGTATACTCAAGTGTCTT
>JAYEGG010000249.1:0-2646 GCA_034658995.1 Methanobacteriota archaeon
TCCTCCACAACAAGGATGAGTGGTTCATCCCCACCTCCTCCGGCAGGTTCGATGATCGCTGGCATCCGGGTAGCAGCGAGCTCTTCTGCGGTCACGCCCTCTACCACTGCCGGCACTTCAAGCATCTTTTCAGGCATTTCCGCCTCAGTCGCAACCTCGACCTCCGGCTCGACCACCTCTTCTGGCACCCCCTCTTCCGGAGCTTCCGCTTCCTGTTCAGCTTCCACACCGCCTCCTATCGGAATCGTGAACGTGAACGTACTGCCCTTGTCCAGTTCGCTCTCTATCCTCACAGTACCGCCGTGCAGTTCTGAAAACTTCTTGACAAGCGAAAGCCCGAGTCCGGTTCCGCCATACGCCCTGGATGTAGATGCGTCCGCCTGCATAAATGGCTGGAAGAGCTTCTTCTGGTTTTCTTCAGAGATTCCAATCCCGGTGTCTGTGACCGAGATCTCTGCCATATCTCCCTGACGTCGTGCATCCACTGTTACGGACCCGCCTTCCGGCGTGAACTTGATTGCGTTACTCAAGAGGTTGTAGAGTATCTGCTTGAACTTGCCCTCGTCCGCATGGATCGTGGTGAGACTTTCATCGACTGAAACGCCCAACACAACACTCTTCTTTGCCGCGATCGATGCTGTCAGCGTTCTCACCTCGTTGATCGAGTCAGAGACCGGGAAATCCTCGTAGACCAGTTCTATCTTTCCTGCTTCTACCTTTGAGAGGTCGAGTATATCGTTTATCAGTTGCAGAAGATGCTTGCCGCTTACAAGGACGTTATTTACGTACTTCGCCTGCTTCTCATTGACAGGACCGAATACCTCGTCATGTAGTATCTCAGAGAAGCCTATGATCGAGTTTAGCGGAGTTCTCAGTTCGTGGCTCATGTTCGCAAGGAACTCTGACTTTGTCTGGCTTGCTGCTGCAAGTTCCAGCGAGGTCACCTTAAGTTTGTCACGCTCACTCTTTAGCTCGGCAGCCATCTCCTGTGTTTCTATGTAGGCGTTCGCGTTATTGATAGCCACTGCAATCTGGCCTATGACGCGCTTTATAAATTTAATCAGATCTTGCGTGGGTTTGGTGGTGTGGCAGGTAAGGACGACACCAAGCAGCGTATCCTTAAAGATTATGGGCGTGCTGACAATGGTCTCCGGAAGAACCGTGCCATCTCCGGACGGTATTTTGTATATGGTATCTGCAAGATCGGTTGTCACAACCATCTCCTTCTTTGTGGCTGCCTCGCCAGGAATCCCCTCGCCACACAAGAACGATCGTTCTGCGACCGCGTCTTGTGCGCCTATCGCCACTACCGGCAGAAGCGTCTTATGATCGCGGTCGCAGAGGTAGACGACGCCCAGAGGCGAATCCGTATACGTCATCAGGTTAGAGAGACCCCCGGTTACGATTGTGTTCAAGTCTATGGTTCCGCTCGTAACCGTCAAAATATCGGAATATACAGCCTCCGCAATCCGCTTATTCTCCAGATCTTTGTTTGCTTCACCAATGTCCAGCGCAAGGTTTAGTGTTGCAAGTCTCTGCTGCTCACTTTCGGCAACCTTCCGGTCCAGTTCCGCAGTTCTTTCTTCCACCATACCCTCAAGACCCTTACTGTACTCTTCCAGTTCTTTTCTCGATTCTTTGGTACTGGCGGTCACCTCATCAAAAGCCCTTGAGAGCTGCCCGATCTCATCTTCTGCTCTGGTACCGACCCTGTAATCCAGATTCCCCGCAATTATCTCTTCCGTACCCTTATGCAATCTCACAATCGGTTCTGTTATCGATCCTGATATCAGGATGGCGGATATTATACCCAGAAGCAAAAGACCAACGAGAATAAGTAGCATTGTGTCCCCTATCCGGGCAACAGGAGCAAACGCGTCTTCAGTGCCCATCTCCGCCACCAGTGTCCAGCCCATATCAAGTATGTGCACATGAGCCCTGAGAACCTCCGCACCCGTATAACTCTTGCATAGAAACACCTCATGTTCGTACCCCTCCAGATATTTGACACTTTCGGGTGTACTTCCCAAATGGTGCGTATCGACCTTCTGTTTCAGGAACGTACCGTTCAGAAACCTCGAGGATGTTATCATATAGCCGTCTTTGTTCACGAGGAACGTCTCACCGGTGTCCCCGAGACCGGTTAGGTCTGTTGTTATCTTGTTTAGTTCTTCCATCGGAACCCTTGCGACAACAACACCCAGAAAGGTAGTTTCATCAAGAACAGGGGCTGAGAAAGCGAGGGCACGCATTCCCCCAGCCTGATGGCGATAAGCATCCTTAACAAAAACTCCATGTTTCCCGCCAATGAAATAAGGATCGTTACTTTTGTTTTTCCCGATATCGCTCTCGTCGCTCGAAGCAACGATCGTTCCATTCTTGTCAAGCACAAAGATACTGCGAACATATTCGCTTGCCCCTGCTGTGCGCTTAAGTCTCCGCGTAACATCATCATAATTCCCGGCATAATCCGGGTCATCCCTGTCTGCCAATAACAATCGTTCTATAACGATGCTCTCTGCTAACTGCTTAATCCCTTCTTTTTCGCCGTCCAGAAAAGTCTCGACATGGCTTGCCCTCGAAGCCACAGCAGTCAGCAGATGATTGCAGACCTCTTGCTCTATTATATCTTCCGAAAATCTTTGG